>DATATO010000182.1:0-8784 GCA_036268755.1 Mycobacteriales bacterium
TATTCACCATCGTTCCCGCCCCCACACGCGACAAACCGGGGATCGCTGTGGGCTAGTCGCCTGACCGGGACAGTGCGACCTGAGCGGGGACCCACGGTCGGGCCCCGAGTGCCTGCGCTATTCGGGGCCCGACCCGCTGGGATTCTCCGGCAGGGTCGGGTTAGCATGCGAAGCTGGTGGACGCCGTCGAGGAAAGGCGTTGAAGGTTATCTCTGCCCGCCTGACACGAGGGATCGTGGACCATCGCGCGTACGTAGCCGGCACTATGCCTGGGAGACACTGCTACCGCCGTCCACCACCAGCATCTGCCCAGTGATATAGGAGGCTGCCGGGCTTGCCAGGAACGCGACGGCCGCAGCGACCTCGTCCGGCTGACCCGGCCGTCCCAGCGGCGTGTTGAGGCTGCGCTGTAGCTCCGACGTCGTCGACGATCCGGTGTGGATGAAGCCGGGGGCGATCGCGTTGACCGTCACGCCGTCGGCGATGACCTCCATGGCTAGCGCTTTTGTCAGGCCCACCACGCCGGCTTTGGCGGCCGCATAACCGGCCTCGGCAGGCATAGCGTTTATCGCGCCACTGCTCGCTGCGATATTGACAATGCGACCCCAACCGTGTTCGGCGAGCGTGCCCACGAACGCCCGGCACACCAGGAATGCGGTTGTGAGGTTGCGGTCCAGCTCGGTCCGCCAATCCGCATCCGACAGCTGGGCCACGGGGCGAAGCACCTCGGGGCTGGAAATGCTGGCCAGGCCGGCATTGTTCACGATGATCTCCGGGGACTCACCGCGCCCACTCAACTCCTCGGCGAGCGAATCCACCTCGGCCGACGTACTCAGGTCCGCCACGTAACCGATGGCACCGAGCTCCTCGGCGCGTTCGTGGACCCGTTTGGTGGTCGACACGATTAACACCTTTGCGCCGAGCGCTACCAATCGTCGGGCGATGGCAAATCCAATGCCGTCCGCTCGACCCACTCCGGTGACGAGTGCGGTGCGGTCATCCAGTCGTGTACCTAGCTCCGAGCTACTCATGGAAACCAATTCTCTACTATGCGTCCGAGTCGGTGAGGAGGGGCTCTGGTGTCGCGAGCAGATACTCCCGTGCGCTGGCGGTTTGGGTTCGAGAGAAGCCGCACAGCTCGACGACGTTACCCTGTGCGTCATGGAGCACATACCGGCGTCGATATTACTGCCGGCTGTCATGAAGAAGGCCGGCCTAATCTGGCTGCAGCTCGACGACCGATCCCCCATCGGCGCCTGGCATGTCTGGCACGGCGACGTCTGTTACGTCCTACATGGCGGCAACGAACAGCGGGTGCCGGGCTTGGCGGAGGCCGCGCGCTGTCGGGTGATCACCCGCTCGGCGAGTACCCGGGCACGGACGGCGGAATGGGCCGCCGCGGTGACCACCGTTGCCCCGAATAGCCGGGAATGGACCGAGGTCGCGCCGCTACTGCTCGCCAACCGGCTTAATCTCACCGATCACGACACGGCCTTGGAGCGTTGGGCGGCCGAATGCACCGTGTCCCGCCTGGAGCTGGCCCTTACCCCAGAGGATCCCGCCATTTTGTGAGTACTCGCTCTGCCCGGCGTTGGGCCGCTGAGTAAAACAGGTTGGCGCCGGGCGTCTTCGGCATGACTCCGGTGTCCCGGCCCGCCCCGACGGTCACGCTCGCACTGACCGCGCGCAATGCGGCCGCCAAGTTCTTCGCCCCACATGCCGCGGCGGCAACGTCGTCCGCGCGGATCTCCACCAGGTCGGCGACGGCGAGCTGTGAGCGCAGCACCCCGGGTAGCCACGGAAAGGTGGCGCCCCAGGCCACGAATGGAAGCACCACCAGATCGTGCCGCTCGGCCATGTGAGTGCGCTCGTGGGCCAGCACGGCATCCAGCTGTGGTTCGGTGAGCATGTCCAGCACTCCCCTGCTGACCACGAGGCGCGAACGCAGCCCGGGCAGGCAGTATGCGACCGGAGCCGGATGATCGAGTACGGCGGCGCCGGGCCGATCCGGCCACGGCGTCGCGATCAGGTCGAGCAGCTGCCGGTGCCGACTGCGGGTGCGCAGGGTTCGCAGACCCACGATGACGAGCACGCCGAGCAGCCGGACGGCCAGCGCCGCCGTGACCAGCCACAACACAACGGCGAGCCAACCCGAGACGCCCAATGAGAAGGCTGCGGCAGAGCCGAGAAAGGCCGTCCCGGCGACCAGCCCCATGAGCTGCCACACGAGCAACGCCGTCCCGGGGGCACGTTGCGGCCAACGGGCATGGGCCATGGCGCTGCTGGCGGGCTCGGCGAGAACCAACCCGAGCAGCAACAACGCGGCGCCGAGTGCGATCACCGGTCGAGCAGTCGTCTCGCGGCTACTCTTTCGCTCTCGTCTATCCCGCCCAGGAAGCGGGCCAGCGCCGCGGTGCGGTCGGGAGCAGTTCCTAAGGCGTCGTTCATGAGTTCGGCGATGTGATCCTCGCGAGTGGAGACGGGGGCGTAGTGGTGCGCCCGGCCTTCGCGCTCCCGGGCTACCAGACCCTTGCGTTCCAGCCGGCCGAGCACGGTCAGCACCGTGGTGGTGGCGAGGCCGCGTGCGGCGAGCGCGTCCTGCACGTCCTTGGCGGTACACGGCGAGGCCGCGGCCCACAGCACGTCCATCACCGCGCGCTCCAGTTCACCCAGTCCCGGCATAGTGCCACGTCCTCCCAGAAAGATCGGCTTATTCTACCCTAAGTAGAATTTCTACGTTACGTAGAAGTAAGCTAAGGTCATGCTCGATAACCTCACCGCCGCCCGCGAGCAGATGGCGCTGTCCCTAAGCTTCCACATCATCTTTGCCGTGCTCGGCGTGGGTCTGCCCTGGCTCATGCTCTGGGCCCGATGGCAAGGTCTGCGGAAGAACGACCCGCTGTGGACGGCACTAGCCCGTCGATGGGCGAAGGCCGGCGGGATACTGTTCGCCATCGGCGCGGTCTCCGGCACGGTGCTGTCGGTGGAGTTCGGGCTGCTGTGGCCGAAGTTCATGGAACGGTTCGGTTCCGCGCTGTCGCTGCCGTTCACGCTCGAGTCATTCGCATTCTTCCTCGAGGCGATCTTCTTCGGCCTCTACCTATACGGCTGGGACCGGTTGCCACCGAAGGTTCACTTGGCCTGTGGAGTCCCGGTGGCCATCGCCGGCATGGCCTCGGCCCTGTTCGTCACCACAGCCAATGCGTGGATGAACGGCCCGGTCGGCCTGGTCAAGGACTCCAGCGGAAAGCTCGTAGCGGCCGAACCGCTCGGTCCGTTCATGGCCGCCACCACCCCGCCACAGATTGTGCACATCGGGCTCGCGGCGCTGATGTGCACCGGGCTCGCCACCTCGGCCGTATACGCCGCGGCCATGTTGCGGAACCCCGCCAAACGCGACGGCTACCACTGTCGGGGCCTCGCCGCCGGTGCCGTCCTCGGCCTGGCGGCGGCACCCCTGCAGGTCATCGTGGGCGACTGGGCCGCCCGGGTGGTGTACGCCAAACAGCCCGCGAAGTTCGCGGCGATGGAGGATGTCGGACACACGCAGAGTGGCGCGCCGCTCCACGTCGGGCCGTTCGAGCTCCCGCGGATGCTGTCGATCATGCTGAAGTTCGACCCGAACGCCCGGATCGCCGGGATGGACTCGATCCCGGCGCCGGATCGACCGCCGGCCGCGATCGTGCACCTGAGCTTCGACATTATGGCCGGGCTGGGCAGCGCCCTCGTCGCCTTGGCGGTCTGGGGCGGGTGGGCCGCGTGGCGGCACCGTCGTCATGGGGCCGCACATCCGACGGAACGCCGTTGGCTGCTGCGTGCCCTCGCCTGCGCCGGACCGGTGCCGTTCATGGCGTTGTTGGCCGGCTGGATCGTCACCGAAGTGGGCAGGCAGCCGTGGATCGTATACCGGGTGATGCGCACTACGGAGGCGCTAACGCCCCGCGGCGGTCTCTACGTCTACTTCTACGTCACGTTCGCGATTTACCTGACGCTGTCGATCGCACTGATCGCCATTCTGCGAAGAATCGCCCGCGGGCCCACGCCGCGCGACGAACCGCCGTCCGACATGCCCCAGCCGGAACCCATCGCGGCACGCCAGGCGGTGGCCGCATGACCGCCGCCAACGGACTCGCACTGATCGTGCTCGCCGGACTCTCCGCCTACGCCGTGCTCGGCGGGGCCGACTTTGGAGCCGGGCTGTGGGAACTGCTCGCCAGCGGGCCGCGCAAACACGCGCAACGAGACTTACTGGATCGCGCGATGGGCCCGGTCTGGGAGGCCAACCACGTCTGGTTGATCTTCGTGGTGATCGCACTGTTCTCCGGGTTTCCGGGAGCATTCGCGGCCCTGTCACAGCATCTGTTGGTGCCAATTTCGCTCGCCCTGCTGGGTATCGTGCTGCGCGGCGGCGCCTTTGCCTTCCGTCATTACGGCGCACCGTACGGTGGCGATCCGGTCAAGGGGACTCGGACGTGGGGTCGAGTGTTCGCCATCGCCTCACTGTTGACGCCTGCCTGTTTCGGGGTCGCCGGCGGACAGCTGTTGTCCGGCGGTGACGCCTGGGCGCCGCTGCCACTGCTGGGCGGCGCGCTGGCGGTGCTGTGCTGCTCCTACCTGGCCGCCACCTACCTCGCGGCCGACGCGGCGGGCATCGGCGACGCCGCCCTGGCCAACGACTTCCGGATTCGGGCAATCATTACCGGGATTGGGGCCGGCGGCCTTGCCGTCGTCGGGCTCACCCTGGTGCCGGGGCCGGTGCCGCTCGTCATCGTGTTCGCGTCGTCGGCCAGCCGGGTCGGCTCGCTGATGTTACTGAGGTGGCGGCGTTATACCCTGGCCCGCGTCGCCGCGGCCACCGCCGCAGCCACCGTGCTGTGGGGCTGGGCCGCGGTGCTGCACCCATGGGTCATCGTCGGAGGCCTCAAGCTGAGCGAGACGGCGGCGCCCGCGAGCACGGCCAACGTGGTTTTCGCAGTGCTCGCGGTGGGGCTTGCCATCGTGACGCCCTGTTACGCCTGGATGCTCCGCGTGCTGCGACCCCGGGCCATGGCGGAGTGAAGTCAACGCCACTGTCCGGGATGTCTTCCCTGTGTGCGAGGTCTCACGTGTACGGCTTATTCGCTGCGTGAAGGCTATGCTCGCCGCATGGATATGCGCAGAATAGGTTTAATGATCGGCGTAGCCATGATAGGCGGCGCCGTTCTGGCGGGATGCGGTAACTCCTCGGACAAGGCGTCCCACGAGAGCGATGCCGGGAAGGGACCGGCCGCACCTCGGTAACGGAGATCGCTCATCGCCTCGGTAAGAAATCTCAAGGAACCACGCCGAGCAGCTTTTCCATGTGCGATCCCAATACGCCCAATTACATGCCTCTGCCGCCACCGGAATCGGGCGTGCCGCTATACCAAACCGAGAAGTTCTCCGGTGAAATCCTGCTACAGATTAACTTTCGTATCCTGCCCACGGCAGCGGACGCATTGCGGTTGGCCGAGCAGTCCCGTAGTTCCGCAAAGGCATGCGCCGGCCATGTGGAAGGCGGCCTGGGCGACAGCAGCGACATCAGTGACATCAGCAATTTCGATTACCACCGCGACGGCTGGACAGGGGCCGAAGTCGTCACGGTAGGAAAAGAAGCTCGGTCTTCCACCAAGAGATCCGACTACGCTCCACTCACCGATGTCGCAATCTCCGCCTCTCGCGGCGTGGTGTTCGCCGAACTCTATTGGCAGCGATCCAGTGAAAAGGACAAGGGAAAGAAGCCGTCGCCCAGCTGGAAAAAAGAGGGGGAACGGGCCTTGCGGAACCTATTGATCAAGATTGGCGGGGACCCGAAACAACAACCACCACAAACGCCCAATGCCGCCAAACCTAATTAGTCTCACTAAAAGACGGGTTTAACCTCACCAGCCGCGGCCGAGCCGACTAACTTGATGTACTTGGCGAGGACGCCGATCTCGGATATGGCTGTCAGGGCTCCTACTCCGTGCGGCAAGGTAGCTACTCCGGATCCACATACAGATCGGGCAACCGTTTCGCGATGTTTAGCGAGTCCGCATGCACGTATGCGAACCTGGGAGGTAACCGGCTACCGTGCCCTATATAGCCATTGAAAGAGGAGGCACCCCGTGGCCGATCGGTCTGACGACACCTCGGTAAACGAATATGACGTGATCGTGCTAGGTGCCGGACCAACCGGGGAGAACGTCGCCGGACGCACCGCCAAGGCGGGGCTAAAGACTGCGATCGTCGAGGCCGATCTGGTAGGCGGCAGCTGCTCCTACTGGGCGTGTATCCCCAGCAAGGTGCTGCTGCGCTCCCCCGAGCTGCTGGCCCATGCCAAGCAGCTGACCGGAGTGCGGGAGGCAGTGACCGGGAACATCGACGCCGCGGCGGTGCTCGCCCGGCGCGACAGCTTCACCGGCAAGGGCGACGACTCGGGGCAGGCGGACTGGGTCCGCGACGCCGGCATCACGCTGCTGCGCGGCAAGGCGAGACTGAGCGGTATTCGTAAGGTGCAGGTCACCGATACGAGCGGAACGATGACGCTCCGCGCCCGGCATGCCGTCGCGCTCTGTGTTGGGAGTCAGCCGGCAATCCCGGACATTCCCGGTCTCGTCGAGGCCAGGCCGTGGACCAACCGCGAGGCCACCTCGGCCGAACAGGTTCCCGGCCGCCTGCTGGTGTTAGGCGGCGGCGCGGTCGGTTGTGAGCTCGCGGTGGCGTGGCAGGCCCTCGGCTCGGCCGTGCACCTCGTGCAGCGCAGCGACCGCCTGCTCACCGGATACGAACCGGAGATCTCCAACCGGGTTGAGGTCGCGATGCGCTCGCAGGGGGTGACCCTCCGTACAGGGGTGTCGGTGGAGCAGGCAGAGCGGCTCGACGACGGCAGCGTCATCGTGACGCTGAGCGACGGCAGCCGACTGCACGGCGACGAGCTACTCGTTGCCGTCGGCCGCATCCCTTGCACAACGGATCTCGGCATGGAGCTGGTCGGCCTGAAACCAGGCGATCGGATCCGCACCGACGACGCGATGCGGGTCGCCGGGGTGGCCGGCGATTGGCTGTATGCGGCCGGTGACTGCACCGACCGTGCCGCGCTCACCCACATGGGTAAATACCAGGCGCGAGCGTGCTCGGACACGATCGCCGCTGCGACGCGCGGCGAGCTGCCGGGCGGCGGCGACCTGACGCCCTACAGCGCATATACCGCCACCGCGGATCACCACGCGGTACCTCAGGTGGTGTTCACCATCCCTCAGGCCGCGGCGGTCGGGCTGACCGAGGACCAGGCCCGGGAGCGCGGGGTCAAGGTAGCCACCGTGGATCACGAGATCGGCAACGTGACCGGGGCGTCGCTGCACCTTGACGGGTACAACGGCTACGCCAAGCTGGTCATCGATGCCTCACGCGAGGTCATCGTCGGCGCCAGCTTTGTCGGGCCCGACGTCGCCGAGTTGCTGCATGCCGCCACCATCGCGGTCGTGGGAGAAATACCTCTACAAAGGCTCTGGCACGCGGTCCCCGCATTCCCTACTATGAGCGAGGTATGGCTGAGGCTTTTGGAGACATACGGCCTGTAGCTACCCTGGAGGACCTAATGTCCACACTACGCGCGCGCATGTCAATATCTTCCTGTATCGCAAGTTGTGCGTTGTTGACGATGACGGCCTGTTCCGAATCCAGCGCCGCTCACGACACGAGTACCAACGTCACCACCCTCGCAACCAACCTTGACGTTCCATGGGGGATGTCGTTCTTGCCCAATGGCAACGCCTTGGTCACGCAGCGAGATCAACATACGATCCTGCAAGTGACCCCCCGCGGAGCCGTTTCGACGCTACAAACCATCCCGGGAGTGAGTAGTCAGGGGGAGACCGGGCTGCTCGGAATTGCGGTATCCCCGCAGTACACCAACGACAGCAGCATCTTCGTGTACTACTCGACGGCGCAGGACAATCGGATCGCCCGACTACGGCCGGGACAGGCTCCACAGCCGATCGTCACAGGAATCCCGACTGGGCACAATCGCAACGGCGGCAAGCTCGCCTTTGGCCCCGACGGATATCTCTACGCCGGCACCGGCGATGCCGGAGATACCTCGCACGCGCAGGAGATCGACAAACTTGGCGGCAAGGTACTGCGCATGACAATGGACGGGAAGGCGCCGCCGAACAATCCGTTCCCGAAGTCGCTGGTGTACGCCTACGGTTACCGCAACGTTCAGGGCCTGGCTTGGGATCGCAGCGGGCGACTGTATGCCAGCGACTTCGGTGAAGACAAAGCCGACGAGCTCAATCGCGTCGAAGCGGGAAAGGATTACGGCTGGCCGATCGTCGAAGGAAAGAGCGACGATCCGCGTTACGTCTCCCCTTTGGCGACGTGGGCTCCCGCGCAGGCCTCTCCTAGTGGGATCGCCATTTCGGGAAGCACCGTCGCGCTGGCGTGCCTGCGAGGAGAGCAGGTGAGGCTCGTGGGATTGGACGGCAACGGAAATGTCAGCCCGAAGGCCCGATCGATATTGGGCGGCAAGTTCGGGCGGCTTCGCGCCATAGAGATCGCGCCCGATGGGTCACCGTGGATCACAACCTCCAATAAGGATGACCGAGGATCGCCGCACAAAGGCGATGACAAGATTCTTCGAATACCCGCCAGTGCCGTCGGCAAGCGATAAAGGTGCGAGTGAAAAACGATTGAGTAACGCCACAAAGCTGCGCGACTGTCGCTCCTGGGTCGCTACAGGCCTGCGCACCGCGCTTCGCGCGGTGGGTCGGGCGGCGACGCGCG
>DATATO010000183.1:0-13476 GCA_036268755.1 Mycobacteriales bacterium
GTCGTAGAAAACAGCCGAGGGTACCGCCACCACCCCACATAGAGCGGGCAGCCTTCGACAGAAGGCTTTTCCATCCGTCTCGCCCAGCGGCCGGATGTCGGTCGTGATGAAGTAGGTGCCCTGCGGCACATATACCCCGAAACCGGCCCTGCTGAGCCCGGCGCAGAGCAGATCCCGCTTTCGCGTAAGACTGCGCCGTAGCTCGGCGTGATATTCGTCCGGCAGGCTCAATGCGGCGGCGACGGCGTACTGGAACGGCCCGCCCGACACAAAGGTGAGGAACTGTTTTGCGGTCCTCACCGCGCTGACCAGCGCCGGCGGAGCCGTCACCCAGCCGATTTTCCAACCGGTAAAGGAATAGGTCTTTCCCGCCGAGCTGATGGACACGGTGCGCTCACGCATGCCGGGCAGCGAGGCTATGGGGATGTGCGGTGTGTCGTCGTAGATCAGGTGCTCGTACACCTCGTCCGTGACGACCAGGAGATCCCTCTCGCACGCCAGCTCCGCCACGGCGACGAGCTCCTCGCGGGACAGGACCTTCCCGGTCGGGTTGTGCGGGCTGTTGAGCAGCAGCAGTCTCGTATTGGGGGTGATAGCCGACCGCAGCCGATCCACGTCGAGCGCGAAATCCGGCGGGCGAATCGTCACCGGCACGCGTCGACCGCCGGCCATCGCGATGCACGCCGAGTACGAGTCGAAGTACGGCTCCAACGCGATCACGTCATCGCCGGGCTCCACAAGCGCAAGCAGCGCCGCCGCGATGGCCTCGGTCGCTCCCGTCGTGACCAACACCTCGGATCCCGGGTCGTAAGTCATACCGTAGTGCCGCAGCTGATGGGCGGCAATCGCCTCGCGCAGCTCGGGGATGCCCGGACCCGGCGGGTACTGATTGCCGTGGCCGGCGCGAAGCGCGTCGACGGCCGCCTCGATCACCGCGCTGGGACCGTCCGTGTCCGGGAATCCCTGCCCAAGGTTGATCGACCCCGTCTCGACGGCCAACGCGGACATCTCCGCGAAGATCGTCGTGCCGAAGCCCTCCAGGCGACGGTTCAATAGTCTTTGCCGCACGGGCATCCTTGTCGGCCTCCATCGGTATCGGCGGCTATATCCGTCCAGCCCGAGATGGGCCGTGGTCATAGTGTGCCGTAACCGGGAGATCGGCAAGTGCGCTTGCCGCCCATTCGAGGTGAGACCCACCGCCGGCGGGACGGTCAAAGCCCGTACGGTCGTTCTCGTAGCCCCATGTAGACCGGACGATCGCGCAGGCATACCTGCCCCAGCCGACGGACCGATCGTCCCAGGCGACGGAGTGCGCATCGTAGTCCGTCACTATCGCCACCGCCGAGCTCACATCGATAGTTTCTCACGTGCCGTCGCGTGGCTGGGTTCCATGCCGAAGATGGTGCCCGCTGGGATCGGAAGCGAGCCCGGCGTCATCTGGTATTTCGCGATGCTTCCGTCGGACTTGGAAGACTCGGAACCCGCGGGCCAGGTAATTCTGCTTGGCGTGCCGGTTGTCGAACGACGACGTGTGAAGCCATACGCGGCGAGTCTGGCCGCCGTCACACTGTTCGGTTTCCCATGCCAACCGGGCGCCGAGGGTCAGGATGTGGCCGCCGAATCCCTTGCCGACGAATTCGGGAACCAACCCGAATACTACGATTTCCACATCGCCGTCCGGCTGGACCTCAAGCTCGATCGTCCCTGCCACTTCGCCTGCGACGCGCGGAAGCCACAGTCGTAACCCGGGGCGAGAGAGCCACTCTTCCCATTTCTCCCGCGACCATGCGAGGCGACCTGTCCAGTGGTACGGCTTTCCGACGTGGGCATAGGCCGAAGAGATCAGCGGCAGCGAAGTGACGTCGTGCCGCTCCAGCCCTACCGGGGCCGGGGCGCCCCGACCGGGTCGGAGCTGATCGGGGGAGTTCATCTCCAGATACGTGACCGTTTCTGCTACCAGCATTCGCCTAGAGTGCCATGCTTCGCGGATTACGAGGCTCGTCCGCCGCGGCTATCGATCGATGTGAGATTTGCCCGCACACGTTATCCAGCGAGCGGATCGGTTGCCGAGTAAAATAAACAGATGCTTCTCGACGCCACGCCGACTCTCGCCAGAGTCACGCTCTCCGCCACGCTGACGGCGTGGCTCCGGGCATGGCGAGCCGGTCTCGCCGAGCAAGGGGAAGTCATTGCGCACGTAGAGGCAAGCGTGAGTGAGTTGACCGGGCACGACCACGTGGTGCGGCAACCCGCCGAGGACGAACGTTCCGAGGAGCATGCCGAACCGCTCGAACTAATGCTGGAAGCGTGGGGCAGCGCCGGCGTCGAGGACATTCGATTGGTGCTGCCCACTCCGGGTGACACACGAGGCCTGCCCGCATACAGCGCAGCGGCGCCGCCCGAAACGGGGAATTTCGTCACGGCCGCGGTCGACGCCGGCTGTGCCGTGATCTGCGCTATCGGCGGGATCGCGCCCGGCCCGGATCTCCGCTCTCCCGGGCACGTGACCGATGACGAAGCTCGCCTCGTCGGGCTGATCCCGGAGCCCATCCCCGGCCGCATGGTGGCATGGCGCAGGTACGAGCTGACCGCCGCGGCGGAACCGGTGCCGACCGCCCGTGATTTGCCGAGTTGGGCGACGCCGCCATTGGACGCGATCAACCCGGCCGATGCGGGCGCCGCCCTCGTGGACGAATTACACGACGTCACCGATCTACTCGGTCGGCTGGAGCTGGCCCCCAGCGAGCCGGTTCAGGCCGAACGACTCGCCGCCCTGCGACGGCAAGGGATCCCGGGGGCGCAGCTGCCGCCCGGATATTCACAGCGCAATCGGCTGCGACTCGCTCGCGCCGGTATGGTGCTGGGCATAGCCGAGCTTGCGCAGCAGGACAGCTTCGGTGGGGCGATCGACAGTCATCAGGCGCTCGCCCGAACCGCAGCGCTGCGTAGCATCGCCAACGCCGCTCGCCGGTCCTATACGGCCGCGATAAACGCTCCCCTGGAATCGGCCACGGCGGCACAGCCCACCATCGCGCTACAGCGCTAGATCTCTTAGCTCTTACCGGCATTTTGTGACTAAACGGCGGCGCCGTTTAGTCACAAAATGCCGGTAAGGAGAGGCGGCAGCCGACTGGCGGGTCTATCGGAAATGAGAACCATGGTCCACTGCTAGCGTGGCCGACATGGCGATCATCTCGGTATCGCTGTTGGTTATCGCGATCCTCGGGGTGTTCGTCAAGCCGCGCCGGGTGCCCAGCTGGGTGGCACCCGCGGCGGCGGCGATCGTCGTCATGGGGCTGGGCCTGTTCGACGTCGGCGGCGCCAGCCTCCGGGGCGCGCTAACGGCGGCCGAACCCCTCTCCGCACCGCTGGCGTTTCTGCTGTGCGCGGTGCCGCTGACGGCAATGTTGGACCGAATCGGGTTCTTTGCCGCGCTGGCCGCACTGGTCGACGCCGGCCGCAGGCCTCAGCTGGCCCTGTGGTGCCTCGCGGCGGCCGTGACCACGTTCCTCAACCTCGACGCGGCGGTGGTGTTGCTGACCCCGCTGTATATCCGCATCGCACGGCGACATGGCCTCAGCGCAACCATGTTGGCCTTCCAGCCGGTGCTGCTGGCGTGCCTCGCCTCCAGCGCGCTCCCCATTTCTAATCTGACTAACCTCATCGCGGCCGCATCGCTCAACCTCGGTGCCGGAGACTTCATCGTCCACCTGGGACCGGCCTCGCTGGCGGCAACCGCCGTCGGATGGCTGGCCTATCGCGGGGCCGGCCGGAGCGACGAGATCGTCGAGCCCGTACACGATCCAGTGGATCGCACGGCTCTCCTCTGCGGCGGACCGATCGTCGCGTTCGTCGCGTTGGGTTTCACGCTCGGCGATGCCGTGGGAATTCCCGCCTGGTCCGTCGCCCTGGTCGCCGACATTGTACTGATCGTCATGACGCGCAGATTCCGGGCGGCAGACCTGCCGTTCGGCGCCGCCGCGCTGGCGGTCGGCCTCGGCATCGTTGCCACCACCGCGGCTCCGCATCTGGGGATCGGCCATCTGCTCCATGGCGGGGCGGTGAGTGATCAGTTACGCGCGATCGGCGCCGCCGGAATCGGAGCGGACACGATCAACAACCTCCCCGCGCTGTTGGTCGGGCTGCCGTCGATCGAGCGTCATCCGGCGCTGATTTGGCCCGTTCTGTTCGGGGTGAACTTCTTTCCGATCTTCGTGCTGCATGGTTCGCTGGCGGGGTTGCTGTGGCGCGAGACGGCCGGCCGGTTGGGCGTGCAGGTGTCGCCCTGGCAATACACGGTGATGGGGCTACGCGTGGGAGTTCCCGCACTGCTGGCCGGCATGGTCGTGCTGACCGCCATCCCCGCCGGGCTTGCGTGGCTGGGGTAGCGCGGGCGAATCTGGCGTGGTGTGAACGTTCGACCGTATCTAGCCCAATCACGCAGTACGCGGCTAACGATCCAGTGACGCTAAGCTCTCCTGCACCAGGGCGCGAAGCGCGGGCATTAGCCCCGGTGTGGCCGCCAGCATCCGGTCGCCGGTCGGCTCCGAGCCCGCCGTCGTACCGCCGACAATGCATCCGGCCTCGCGGGCGATCACCGCGCCGGCGGCCAGGTCCCAGACCCAACAGCCGTTGCCGTAGGAGGCGTCCAGCCTGCCGGCCGCCACGTGACATAGGTCAAGCGCCGCGGATCCGCTGTATCGCATGTCCCCCGCCCGCAGCAGGAGTTCCGACGCGACGGCCGCGCGTTCGGTCCGGGCCCATGACGCGTACCCACCCACCAGTCCGACACAGGCCCGGTCGAGCGGGAGCTCCGCGGGCCGGTTCGGCAGACGCTGGCCGTTGCGAAAGGCACCCGTGCCCGTGGCGGCGCTGAACAGCTCGTCCCTGAATGGGTCATATACCGAGCCGACAGCGAACTGGCCGTCGATCTCCACCCCGATAGAAACCACGGAGGTGCCCCGCCCACGGACAAAATTAGCCGTACCGTCCAGCGGATCGATGATCCACCGCCGCCCGGTGCTACCCGGGCGGGAGGTGCCCTCCTCGCCGAGGATGCCGTCGTCGGGAAAGGCGGCTGTTATGCGAGAAACGATGAGCCGTTCGGATGCCTTATCGGTCTCGGTGACTACGTCCATAACGGAACTCTTGGTCGTGACCTCCCGGTTCGTTGCCGCGGCACCGGACAGAAGCAGGCCACCGGCCTCGCGGGCCATCGATTCGGTCTCGGCCCGAATAGCAATCAGGTTCATGGCTAGCCCCGCCCGCAGCAATTGGCCCCGCAGCACTCCGACTCCACGGTCGGCGGCAGCGAAGTCGATCCGGCCGCCGCGAGGGACTCGTCGGCGGTAGTCACCAGGTCACGCACCATGGCGACGAATCTCAGGTCGGTTCCGGGGGTAGCCGCTCGCGCATAGCCCAACCCACATTCCTCGGCGACGGCCGCGGCCTCCTCATCGAGATCCCACAGCACCTCGAGGTGGTCGGACACGAATCCGATCGGGCTCACCACCACGTCGGTGACCCCCTCATCGGATAGTTGGCGCAGCCGATCGTTGATGTCCGGCTCCAACCACGGCGTGGCCGGAGAACCGCTGCGGCTCTGCCACACCAGTTCCCACGGCGGTGGAATGACCGCGGACACACCGGCGGCAAGACGTGCGGTCACCAATTCAGCGGTGCGGTGCAGCTGCGAGCTGTAGCGGTTACCCTCGACCCCGCTGCTCGCGTCCATCGCCACGGGGATGCTGTGCGCACTGTACAGGATCCGGGTGGTGGCGAGCCGAGGCGCGGGCAGCTGCTTCAGGCACCGGCCGACCGCGTCGGCGTGCGGCAACACGAAGCCGTCATGGTAGGCGTACTGCGGCAGCTTCACGATCTCCGGTGCGCCCGCCCCCACGGCCGCACGCGCCTTGGTGATGTCTTCCAGGTACTGGGCACAGGCCGAATATCCGCCGTAGGCCGACGTGACGAACGCCGCCGCTTTGCGCACGCCGTCGTCGCGCATCTGCCGGACCACATCCGTCACATAGGGATCCCAGTTTCGGTTTCCCCAATACACCGGCAGCCGAACCCCGTGTGCGGCAAAGTCCGCCTCTATAGCGTCGCGGAGCAGGCGATTTTGCTGATTGATCGGCGAGACACCGGCGTAGTGGTAGTAATGCTCGGCGACGGCCGCAAGCCGCGAATCCGGCACGCCGCGACCGCGGGTGACGTTACGGAGGAACGGCATCACGTCGTCGGGGACCTCGGGGCCACCGAACGACAGCAACAGCACTGCGTCAAACATTCCTACGTTCCAACTCTGTGGTCCCCGAATCTCCTACCGACGACAGCCCTGTAACCTACGCGCCTACGGCGTGGAAGCCACCGTCGGCGTGCACGATCTCCCCGGAGGTCGCGGGCAGCCAGTCCGACAGCAACGCAACCGCCGTCCGGGCCGCCGGCTCGGGGTCACTGACGTCCCAACCCAGCGGCGCGCGGTCCGCCCAGGTCTTCTCGAACTCGGCAAAGCCGGGGATGCTCTTCGCCGCCATGGTGCGGATAGGTCCCGCCGCCACCAGGTTGACCCGAATGTTGCGGTTACCCAACTGACGGGCGAGGTAGCGGGTGCACGACTCGAGACCGGCTTTGGCGACGCCCATCCAGCTATAGGTAGGCCAGGCCTGGCTGGCGTCGAAGTCCAATCCAACGATCGAACCGCCGTTCGGCATCAGCGGCAGCACGGCCTTGGTGAGGGCTTGCATCGAATAGGTCGAGGTCTGCAACGCGACGGAAACGTCCTCCCACGGCGCCTCGAGGAAGTCCTCTCCGAGACAGCTCTGCGGTGCGAACCCGATGGAGTGCAGCACACCGTCCAGCTCATCCACGTGCTCGCGAACCCGCTCGGCCAGGCTGTCGAGATCGGCGGGGGAATTCACGTCGAGCTCGATCACCGGGCTGGGGTGGGGCAGCCGCTTGGCGACGCGCTCCACGAGCGAGGTTCGGCCGTAGGCGGTGAGTACGGTGGTAGCGCCCTGCAGCTGGGCCTGCTTGGCCACGGCGAACCCGATCGAGGCGTCCGTGATCACGCCGGTGATCAGTATCCGCTTTCCGGCGAGAATGCCTCCGGTCGAAACGGCAGCCTCGGGGGTCGTCAAATCCTGCGTCACAGCCTAGATCCTTTCATTACGTGCCTCGTACAAATAAGAAGAAGAGAAGGCGGTCAGTGGCCCATGCCCAGGCCACCGTCCACCGGGATCACCGCGCCGGTGATGTAGGCCGCCGCATCGCCAGCCAACCAGTTGACGACCTGTGCCACCTCGTCGGGGGATGCATAGCGCCGCAGCGGAATGGAGGCGAGGATCTGCTCCCTGCGGTCGTCGGACAGCGCGGCGGTCATATCGGTGTCAATGAAGCCGGGGGCGACGACATTGGCCGTGATCGAACGGGATCCCAGCTCTCGGGCCAACGAACGGGCGAGCCCGACGAGCCCTGCCTTGGACGCCGCGTAGTTGGCCTGACCGGCCGAGCCGGTGAGCCCCACCACGGAGGAGATAAAAATAAGCCGGCCGAACCGCGCGCGCACCATCTTTCCCGCGGCCCGCTTCGCCACCCGGAACGCTCCGGCCAGGTTGGTGTCCAGCACTCGGGTGAACTGATCCTCGCTCATCCGGAGCAGCAGCGTGTCCTCGGTGATGCCGGCATTGGCCACGACGACCTCCGGGGCACCGAGCTCGGCCTCCACCTTGGCGAAGGCTGCGTCAACCGCCTCGGCATCGGTGACATCGCACTGCACGCCGAACAACCCCTCCGGGCCGTTGGGCCCCCGATGGGTGACGGCGACGCGATGGCCGGCGGCGGCGAACTGACGGGCAATGGACAGGCCGATTCCCCGGTTTCCTCCGGTGACTAATACCGTGCGCCCGGTCTCTGCTGTCACGTCGTCCCTTTCCTCAGGCGTAGATAAACCGCGATAAGTCTATATTTCGATGCCCGGATCGTGCCCGCGCCCTAGGTGGGATCGCAGCATTTCAGAAGCCGGTCGTGCAGCCGTTCTACACCCGGTGTAATAAGGGCCGGAGCGCACCGCCCGAGATCGGCGGCCAGGGCCTGCAGCGCCTTCAGAACCCGCGGCGAACGGACCGTGCCCAGCCGGTCCAACGCGGTATTGGCGAGGCTGACCGCGCGGTTCAAATCTCCGTGCTTGACATGGACCCGGGCGAGCCCGGCGGTGTGCAGTGCCGCATCGCGCGGCATGATGTGGGTATTGGGCTGGATGCGCTGATCCAGTAGTACGTCCGCCTCGCGAATGATCGGATTGACGCCGTGCTGCACGGTCGCGGCTAACAGCTGAAGGCTCTCGCTGCGCTGAATGTCGATGTAGTCCTCGCTGTACCAGTACAGGAAGTCCGGCTTACCGTCCCAGTTCGGTTGATCGGCCCAGATCCGGCGAGCTTCGTCAGCGGCGGCACGGAATCCCGAAATGTCGCCGGCGGCAGCCTGACAGTAACCGAGCCGGGATGCCGTAACGGAACGCACCGCGGGATGGGAGTCACGGGATTTGATTACGGCTGCCTCGGCGACCTCCACCGCCTGCGCCGGGCGCCCGCGATACGCCAGATGACAGGCGGTGCAGGCCAGGATATAGGCGGCCATGTCCGTATCGTCGATTTCTCGCGCGGTCCGGAGCCCGGCGGCGAAGTAGCGCTGGGCGGTGGTGTGACGCTCGGCGTCGTAGGCCATCCAACCCGCCAGCTGATACAACTGCGCACTGACCCGAAGCAGCCGGCGGCGCACGTCTGAGTCGATCGACTCTCCCCGACCCAGGTAGGTCTCCACGGTAACGATGTGATCCTGCACGAAACCTACCGCGGCCGTGCTGCCGCCTTCGGCGTCGTCGAGACGACGCAGCGGATCGATGACGCTTTCCAGCACCGCCGTGATATCCGTCGTGGCGTACGGCGGCTGGCTGCGCACCTGACGCATCGACCACACGCCTGGGGCGATCAGCATCGCGCCGACGGGCATGATGCCGCCGACGGAGCGCTTACTGAAAGCGACGTCTATGGGGGTGTCCCTACGAGCCGGGTAGCGGTGGACAATCCAGCCGCCACCTGCCGACGACCGGGACGTCGGGGCGGTGGACATGCGTCGAGCCTAGGCCACCCTTCGCTGTGCTACTAGGTTCTGCAACCGGCCGTGAAATTCACGCACCTGATCGAGGTTGCCCTTCGTGGCGTAATGGTTGAGCTCACTGTCGAGTCTATGAAGTTGCGAGACGCAGCGCGGGGAACGCACCACTCCATCCTCCAAGATAGATCTGGCGGTGCGAAGCGCGGTAGGCACATCGCCCCGACGCACCTGGCTCTGCGCAAGCCAGACGCGATTATAGGCGGCTTCCCGAGGGAAAAATGCGTCATCTAACAGGGAATTCGGAGCAAGCAGGCGGGCCGCGAGCTCGAGCCGATGTTTGGCCGGATGGGCGGCCCTGTCATAGAGGGTGACCAGGGCCTGTCCGTGGTGCACCCGGGTACGAGCCGCCGTAAACCAGTACAGCCATCGCGGTTTGGTATCGGGCGCTTCGGAATCCTCCGCCAATTCCATGGCAGACTCCGCGGCCGAGTCCATTCCGTAGGAGTTACCGGCCAGGGCCTCGACCTGAATCCGAATACTTTCGACGAACGCCCGAAGCATGGGCGGCCCCGCCTTGGCGGCGACCGTCGCCCCGGTGATGAGCCTGGCGGCCTCATCTACCCGACTACGATGCACTGCCTGCCTCGCCAATAACGTCACGATGTAGGCGCCGTAGTCACGGTCGCCGAGGCTGCGGGCCGCGTGGAGGCCGGTGCACCAGTAACGCTGGGCCAGGCCGTGCTGCTGCGCGTCATAGGCCATCCAACCCGCCAGCTGACACAGCTGCATCCAGAGGTCCAGGAGCTCGCGCAGCACCGTCGAGTCGGCGGCTTCGCCGGAGTCGATAGAGTCCGCAATGCTCAACGCATAGCGATGCACAAAGCGCAGGTTTTCCAGGCTGGCGCCCTCGGCGTCGTCCAGGCGGCGCATCTGCTGCAGCATCTGGGCCGCGATGTGGGCCATGGAACGGCTCACCATGCGGCCGTCTCGTTTTCCGTCGTGGTGATATTCGATCGGCGAGACCGGAAAACTCGTGCTTTCAACATAGGACCAGACCGGCTCGGTGAGCGAATCCCCCTGCATCGGCAGGAAAGTCCGGTGGTCGAAGTCGAGCACCGCCTCGCGCCCGTCCAGCCAGCCCCGCAGCGACGACAACATGTCCGCGTGCTGCCATCCCACGCACATGCCGTCGAGTGCGGGCACCCAGAGCTGAGACTTTGGTGCCTTTCCCTGCCATACCGTGTCGATGAGGAGCTCACGCCCGGCAGCCTCCGAGAGGACGTGCGTTACCACCGTCGGCAGCGGATCCCGCGGTATGCGGGCGTGGTTAGTCCACTCCGATACGGTGGATCGCGAAATGTAGCCGGAGCCCATGACCGCATTTACCGCTCGGGCGAGATCGGACTGAGACCAGCCGATCTCACCCAGCACTTTCAGTAACGCAAAGTTTTTACCGGTCACGAACGTCTCCCATCCGTACAGTGTGACCAGCCAATGAGCTTAGACCCAGCCCAGGCTCGCTACGACGACAATCCACAGACGAAGCCGCTATATATGTTTTCGCCACCAAGCGGCGGCTAATTCCTATGCAACCGACGCTATAACTACCGCGTTCCTTTACCATTTTTGCTACCGTGGGCGAGGACGCATACCGCCTGGCAGCGTCGACTCCCCGCTTTAACCCCGCAAACCGACGCATGAGGTCCGACACCGCCATTCGTTAAGTTCCAACCAGTTGCACCTCCCGCCGCAGCTCCTTGACCTCTCGTATGTCATTGAGTATGCGGCGTGCCGCGAGGTCCCTGTCGAGCCGGTGAAGCGTGGAAATGATACGGGGAGAACTGACCCCGTGCATGCTATGGAGAACTTTACGCGTCACGGCGCACGCTGCCTCGGCGTCACCGAGTCGAACGTAACCGCGGGCCTGCCACACGCTATGGAAAAGGCTGTCTCGGGGCATAGTTTCGCGATGTCGATCGATCTTGTCTAGCAGCAGCAGGTCCGCCTCCCGCAACAGGCTCACGTAGTTACGAGCCGAGCGCAGGGCCAACATTTGCAAGCCCTCGCCGCACAGAATATCGATATAGTCCGCGTTGTACCAATAGAGAAAACTTGGCGGTTCGCTCTCCGGCGCGCGTGCCCACTGCTCCCGGGCGCGATGTATGGCGCCCCGGAACCCGGAGAGGTTGGCCGCAGCGGCATACGCGTAGGCCAACCGAACATGGGCCAGAGACTGCACTACCGGATGGCCTATCGCGGCCGCGGTCACGGCCGCGCCGGCTATCTCCACCGCCTCCGTCACGCGGCCGCGATAGGCCGCGTGACATGCCATCCACCCGAGCACATGCGCGCCGAGTTCCCTGTCGTCGCAGGCGTGAGACGCCTGCAGCGCGGTGCGGAAGTAACGCTGCGCCAGGCCATGTTTCTCGGCGTCGTACGCCACCCAGCCGGCCAGCTGCGCGAGTTGGCCGAAAACCCCCAGTACGCTCGAGGCGATCTGCGGACGCTCAAAGCTGCCGCGGTCGAGGTAACCGGCCACCTTGCGAAGCTCGCCGTGAACGATACTTAGTACATGGCTTCCGCCGCCCTCCACGTCATCCATTCGACGCAAATATGCCACCGTGGCATGCAGCAGGCCTACAATGCTCGATGGCAGCTTGGGCTTCCCGCTGATCCGCTTCACACATAGCGAGGCGAGGTCGTCTTCCTTCGGCGGCAAAGACATTTTTTCGACGTATCCCCAGACGGGGAGGGTGAGGGCGGTGCCGGACATAGCCATGAAACTACGGCGGTCAGCATCGGTCGTATTCTCGCCATTTATGAACCAGTCATGCGCCAACGATGCCGTGCCCCATAAGTTCCATGGCACGTACGTGCCGGCGTCCGCGGACACCCATTCCGACGCTACCGATATTCCCGACCACAACTGCGGGACCGCTATCTCCCTTCGGCATGCCTGAGAAAGAACGTGCGCTATGACGGTGGGCAGCGGCTGCCGCGGAATCCGGGAAATACTCAGCCATTCCGAGGCGGTATTACGCGAGACGTAGGCCTGGCCTATCTCACGGTTGATCTCCCTCGCCAACCGGGCAACCGACCAACCCAGCTCGTCAAGGATCTCCGTCAGCCGTGCGTTACGACTCGGATGTGTCCGTCGCACCCAACCACCGCCTTGTCGAAGGATGCGCTCTGTCCTCGGCGATCGTAACCGAACTGAGACTAGCCAGTAACAGCCGGAGTTTCTAAGGTCGCGGCTATTGTTGGCACGCTTGCGCCGAGGTCACCGGCCATAAGACCGCCGGACGCAACCGCAGTGCTGTTTTCGGGCGCCACAACAACCGTGTGGTTGCGTTCGGCGTATAGGGGATGAGCGGCGGCGCGGCGTTGGGAGAGACGAAGCTCTCAGGTCGTAGCTATCAGCTGAGTGTCGGTACGGGTTTGCGGGTGGTTATCGGTTGTTGACGTGCATGGCTTCCGGGGCGTAGCGGGTACCGGCTACTTGTCCGGTGGGCAGGATGTCGTCGATGCGTGCTATGTCATCGGCGTGCAGGTTGATGGACGCGGCGACAAGGTTTTCTTGGAGTGTGACGCGTCGTTTGGTGCCGGGGATGGGAACGATGTCGGGGCCTTGATGCAGTAGCCAGGCCAGGGCCAGTTGGGCGGGGGTGATGTTTTTGCTGGTAGCGAGCTGGGTGAGGTGACGGGCGGCGGTGATGTTGGTGTCATAGTTGCCGGCTTGGAAGCGGGGGTCTTGGCGGCGGTAGTCGGTTTCGGGGTAGTCCTCGGCGCGCCGGGGAGTGCCCGTGAGGAATCCTCGCCCGAGTGGGGCGTAGCCGACCAGGCCGATACCCAGCTCGCGGAGGGTTGGCAGGATGTCGGCTTCGATGTGGCGTTCCCACACCGAGTACTCGGTTTGTAGGGCAGATACCGGGTGGACGGTGTGGGCGCGGCGGATGGTGTTCACACCGGCTTCGGACAGGCCGAAATAGCGGACTTTGCCGGCGCGTACGAGCTCGCTGACAGTGCCCGCAACGTCCTCAATCGGTACGCGCAGATCGACCCGGTGCTGGTAGAGCACGTCTATGTAGTCGGTGCTCAGCTGCTGAAGGCTCTGCTCGACGACCGAGCGAATGTGTTCGGGGCGGCTGTTGAGCTCGCCGCGGCGCCCGGTGGAGAAGTCCCACCCGAACTTGGTGGCGATGATCGCCTGATCGCGTCGCCCGCGCAGGGCTCGGCCCAGCAGTTGTTCGTTGGTGAACGGCCCGTAGCTTTCCGCGGTATCGAACAGGTTGCATCCCAGATCCAGGGCTCGGTGGATGGTGGCCACCGACTCAGCGTCGTCGGGGGTGCCGTAGGACTGGC
>DATATO010000184.1:0-6130 GCA_036268755.1 Mycobacteriales bacterium
CGGGCACATCCGCTGGTCAGCCAGTGTGCGGTCATAGGCGACAATCGGCCTTTCATCAGCTGCCTTGTCACCCTCGATCCGAACGGCCTGGCGGCCTGGCGCAGACTCAACCCCAGCACTGACAGTGCCGACAACGAGGCCGCGGTGCGCGCGGCCATTCAGGAGGCCGTCGATGAGATCAACGCCACCGTGTCGCGGGCCGAGGCGATCAAGGTCTTCCGCATTCTGCCGGATGACTTCACCGTGGAGGGCGGCGAGCTGACACCGAGCCTGAAGGTCAGAAAAAGCGTCGTGACAGACCACTATGCCGACGAGATTGCGGCGATGTATGGCTGAGCAGGCTGAATACGTCCAGGCATCGAGGCTGCTGACGCAGCTTCGCACCATCGCGCGCCAACTGCCCGGCACGCTAGATCCCGGCGGTATTGCCGAGCATCTGCTCGATGAGCTGCGGACGATAATCCCCGCCGATCGGGCGGCCGCCTTCATCACCAGTGGCGGCGGCCGGCTGGAGGTCCTGGCGCAGAGTGGCCAGGACAGGTCGGCATGGGAGACGTCGCTGGACATCGACTCACCCATCGCCGAGGCCTGGACTACCCAGGAACCCGCGCTACTGCATCGCTCGATGACGCGGCTCGGCGAGGACGATCGCGCGGTGCGCCCCGCGACCGGAGTCGTGCTTCCGCTGGTGACCGGGGTGCGAACCGTCGGCCTGATCGTGCTGGAAGGGGCGCCCGGCGACGACCAGCCCGACCCGGATCAGGTGAAGCGGGCTGCGGCGGTAACCCGCGACACGGCGTTGCGCCTGGAGACCGCGCTCCTGTTCGACGAGGTCCGCAGCCTGGCCACGACCCAGGAACGGCAAAGGTTGGCGCGGGAGATCCACGACGGGATCGCGCAGGAGCTCGTCATCGTGGGGTATGCGCTCGACAACGCCATCGCGGGTCTAGGAGCCGAGCCTCCGGAACACGATTCGGTAACACAACAGCTGCACACCTTACGTGCCGAAATAACCCGAATGATCACGGAATTGCGGCTGAGTCTGTTCGAACTCCGCAGCGACGTCGACCGCCACGGCGGACTCGGAAGTGCCATCGCCGAGTACGCCCGTACCGTGGGAACCACGTCCGGGCTTCGAGTGCACGTTAGCCTGGGCGAGTCGACCGCCCGGTTGCCGGCCGCCGTGGAATCGGAGCTATTGCGGATAGCCCAGGAAGCCATGAACAATGCCCGTAAACATGCCAAAGCCAATAACCTGTGGGTGACATGCGATGTGGATCCGCCCCGGGCGCTGCTACAGATCAGCGACGACGGCGGCGGCATGAGTACCACCAAGCGACGCAAAGACAGCTACGGCATGTCCATAATGGCCGAACGAGCCGAGCGGATCCGGGCCTCACTCTCTGTAGAGAACCGGGAACCTCACGGCACGGTTGTCAGCGTGTCGCTGCGAGGTGATTAACCCGCAGTTCGCGGTAACGTAAGAGCCTGCTCGTGGGCCTCTTCCGTTGCGAGCGGCGGTCAGATGGATATATCGCAAGGCGGAGGAGTTCCAGGTAGCGGTGTTCTACCTAGAATCTCCGACAACGAAGCGAGATGTCCGGCTGGTCGACGCGCAGCAGGAAATAGGCCCAGGAGCAGGCTCTTAAAGCCTGTTCACGCGTTTGTCCAAGGAGTACGGCAGATATGACCGCAGGATTAACCCCACCGCCCGGCACGCGCGGGCCACACATGCCGCAACGCGAGCCGCGGTCGAACATCACTACCGTTCTGCTTGTGGACGACCACGACCTCATCCGGCAGGGGTTGCGGCACGCCTTCGAGCGTGACCCGGAGTTCCGCGTCGTCGCCGAGGCAAGCAGTGTCAAGGAGGCACTCGCCCGGGCCAACGAGCTCCGACCTGACGTCGTGATCATGGACCTGCGGTTGCCCGACGGCAGCGGCCTGGACGCCACACGTTCGCTGCGCCAGGCTCGTTCGGACGTCGGGATCGTCGTGCTCACCATGTACGCGGGCGACGACCAGCTGTTCGGTGCGCTCGAGGCAGGCGCAAGTGCGTTCGTGCCCAAGAACGCGCCCGCTGACGAGGTCGTAGCGGCGGCACGCCATGCCAAATCCTCGCCGAACGCCTTCACCGCCTCGGACCTGGCGGAGGCCATGAAACGCCGGCTTACACCCAGTGGTCCGCATCTGTCGCCCCGGGAGAGCCAGGTGCTTAAGCTACTCGCCGACGGTATGAGCGTGGCGGGCATCGCCAAGCAGCTCTACGTCTCCGAGTCCACCGCGAAGACCCACATCTCCAAGCTTTATGAGAAGCTCGGCGCGGGCAACCGGGCGCAGGCCCTGATGACGGCCCTGCGGCTCGGGCTGCTGGAGTCTCCCCACGCCGGCGACGTCTAACCCAGCCGCGCAGCGGGGATGTTTCAGTATTTGTGACTAAATGTCCGTCGAGTAGAACGTGTCCCTTTCGTTTGGCATTTAGTCACAAAAGGTCGAAGACTCACGAACCTGGCGACCTCAACCTCGCAGTAGCTCTCCCATGCGCGCCGCCAGGCGAGCCCACTGCCACTGGTCTAGCGTCCATGCCCGACCGGCATCCCCCAGCTTGCGGGCAAGATCGGGGTCCGTGAGCAGGGTGACCAGGCGCTCCACCAGATTTACGTGGTTACGGCCGCCGACGACAAATCCCGTTTCGCCGTCTCGCACCGCGTCCGTTGCGCCGCCGGAGTCACCGGCAATTACCGGCAGGCCGGTCGCAGAGGCCTCCAGATAAACGATTCCCAGCCCTTCGACGTCCATGCCGGCGCGGCGGGTCCGGCAGGGCATCGCGAAGACGTCGCCGGCCGCGTAATGCGCCGGCAGCTCCTCCCACGGCACCCCGCCGGTGAAGACTACATGCTCGGACACTCCGATATCCGTTGCGAGGCGCCGCAGCCTTGGCTCGTCCGGCCCCTTGCCGACTAGGAGAAGCGTGGCATCCGGCACACGGTCACGTACCGCCGGCAGTGTCCAAATCAACGTGTCCTGACCCTTGCGGGGCACCAGGCGAGACACGCAAACGATCACCGGCCGGTCGTCGATGCCGTGCCGGAGCCGGACCGGGTTCCCGTTCACCTCCGGGCTGTAGGCGGCCGTGTCGACGCCGGGCGGCAGCCATTCGAACGTGGTGCGGTCACCGACAGCCGCCGCGATCCTGCGGCGGGTGTAATCCCCTAGATAGGTGAGCACGTCGGCGCCGGCAGCGATTCGCCGCAGCAACGTCCGGGCCACCGGCAGGGCCGCCCAGCCGACCTCGTGCCCGTGGGTCTGAGCGACCACACGCTCGACGCCGACCCGGCGAAGCGCCGGGGCGAGCAAGCCCAGCGGCGCGGAAGCGCCGAACCATGCCCGATCGCAGCCGTACTCACGCACCAGGTGCTGCACCCGACGTGCGACCCCCGGGGTTGGGAGCAGCATCGAGCCGGGATATCGGACGACGGGGAACGGCTGCTCGGCGTCGAACTGCTCGGCGCCGGGCGAGGAGGACGCGAATACGATCAGCTCGCCCGGGTCCTGACGCAGCGCGAGCTGGTGGACGAAGGCCTGAATCCCGCCCTGACGGGGCGGAAAGTCATTGGTGACCAGCAAGGTTTTTCCGACGGTCACGCGCTACCTCTTCATGGCTGGATCGAACAGATCTACGAGTTGTTCACGCCATAACCGGACAAATTCGTCGTGCGACAGATGCAACCGCTCGGTGAGAGTTCGGCGCCAGATCGGGTCGGAGTCGTCCGGCTCGTCGCCGCTGTGCCGATAGATGTCGGCCAGCACCGAGAACCCCACCCGAGAGACCAACACCGCGCAGGCCGACCACGCCTGTCGATACGCCGACGTGGCCGAGAACTCCGCTTCCGGGGTGTCGCCATCGGTGGGTAGGAAGCTTTCGGGGCCGGGAAGTGCCGCGGGGAACTGTCCGTCGCGCACGCCTCGGGCCAGTTCGGGGGCGATATCGGCCCTGGCGTATCCCCGTCCGAAGTAGGCCGCGTATTCGGCGACGCCCTCGGACAACCACATGGGCGCCGCGGCCGTCTCCGGCTCTCTCGTGATGGCGTGCACCGCCTCATGGCGCAACACGGTTTCCTGACTGGCGTCGGAGAGACCTGCCATGACCTGAGTGTTGAGGACGATGCGCACCGCACCGGAGTCATCTCCACCGGTGGTGACGGCGGAAAGCGTGGCAAGGTGTCCCTGTTGTGCCGCCTGGTGTCGTCGCCCGGATCCCGCGAGCAACTGCCGCGCCTCCTCATCCCCGGCCGGCACTATCACCACGAGCGTCGAGTTTTCGTTACCTAAGAGCCTACCGACCGCGGCGGTGGCACGCTCAGCGATGCCACTGACCTGTTCGACGTAGTCCTGCTGCACAAGATGCCCGAGCACCAGGACCCGGTCGCGGCGCGCCGTGACCACCGGCCCGAATTCCCAGGGTTGACGGACCGTGTGAAGGCCGAACCCGGCCAAGTCATCATCCCCACCGAGATACCAGCGCGTGCCGCGATGCACGAACGTGAGATAGCTGGTCTCGGAAAGCTCTGCCCCCGGAGCATCGTGGAACGCATGTGAGACGGTCACCTTGGCGGACCAGACGGGCGCCTTATATCGGTGACTCAGCCGGGAGAAACTCGCGATCCGCACCTTCGCCGGGATCGCCCCGTCGATCGCATAATCCCATCGCGAGAACGGCACCTCCGACACCCGTTGAAACAGTCGGTCCTGCGCCGTGAGGAACCGATGTCCCCGCGGGTCAACGGTGCGGAGGAATCCCTCTCGATCCCGAGACAGGATCGCGGCTGACCGCGATCGGAGCAACCGATCGATCGCCGGCTTGACCGCCTGGTCGGGGCCAGCCAGCAACAGGCCATGGGCGGACGTCAGGCCGGGAAACCTGCCCTCGTGCCGCCATCCCACCGCGATTAGGCCGCCTGCGAAGGCGACCTGCATCACGATGAGGCCAACGAACGCGGCGGGAAACCAGCGCGGCTGCCGTGACACATTACTTACGGACACAATGCGTCACGCGGGTCCGCGCTGCCTCGCGGCTATGGTCGACCGTAGCCGGACGGGGAGCTACCGCCGGCGTCGTCTATCGAGGCCACCTGTACCGGGCTACCGGTATGGGGGGCATGAACCACCTGGCCGTTGCCGATGAACATGGCGACATGGTGGATCGACGAACCGTAGAAGACCAGGTCTCCGGGCTGCAGGTTCGAGCGCGATACGTGCGGAATCGCCCTGTACTGCATAGCGGCGGAGTGCGGCAGCGAAAAGCCGCCGGCCCGCCATGCCGCCATCGTCAGGCCGGAACAGTCGTAGGTGGCGGGACCGGCAGTGCCCCACACGTACGGCTTGCCCTGCTGCGAGAGGGCAAACTTGATCGCGAGCACGGCATTACCGATGCCCTGACCCATGTAGGCCACGGTGTCATAGACGGAGTCGAGCAAGCCGCCGCCGAGGCGGGCGCGCAGAGTCTTCCATTTGGCGAGGTCTTTATTGATTGAGTCCTGCTCGCCACGCACCGTATCCAGCTGCTTCTGCTGATCGGCCATCGTGGCCTTGATGCTTTTCTCCTGCTTCTCCAACGCCTTCTTAGACTTGGTGAGCGCGGAGATCTTTGCCTGGCGCTGCTGCTGAATCTCATGCAGCACGGTGAGCTGGTCGAGGGCCAGGTCGGCATTGCTGCTACCAGCGACCACCGTCATGGATCCTAAGTCGCCCTGCCGATACACCACGGCAGCGAGCTTGCCGACCTCGGCCTGTTGCTTGGCAACATCGGCCCGCTTGGCGGCCATGCTGCCCTGGAGCGCCGACAGCTTATCTTGGCTCTGCTGAACCAGGACCCGAGCTTGGTTGAACTGCTCGGTTGCGTCGACCATCTTCTTATCCAGCTCGTCCACCTGCTTGCGGACTTCGCTGAGACTGGGTTCGGCCTTGACGGTCTGGGGAGCCGCCTGGCCGACGGTTGCGTCAGCGGGACCCGGAATAACCAGGAGCGCAGCGCAGGCAGCAGCACTTACCAGAAAAACACTAAAGCGCTTGGGGAGTTTAGCTCGGGACGAATCCACGAGAACATGCTCACTTTCTGCGAAGGAATGTC
>DATATO010000185.1:0-5555 GCA_036268755.1 Mycobacteriales bacterium
AGATGCTGGGCGCCGCGACGCCCACCTCCCGCGCCACCCCGCGGATGGTCAGCCCGTCCGACCCGCCGAGTTCGGAGAGCAGCCGGCTGGCCCCGGCCAGGATCTCGCCGCGCAGGCGATCGCCCTCGCCCCATCGGTTGCGTACCCGCGGGGGAGCGGAACCCTCATCGCCCGGCATCGTTCCATTCTTACCCGTCCGCCCAGGGATGTCATTCGCCTGGGGGCTTACCTACACTGAGTTGCGACTAGTCATCGAGCTTGCGTTTTTGCGGATAGACGGTCTCACCGCGGGCCAACATTGCGACGAACTGTTCGATACGCCGGGCACGGGTGTCGGGCCGCTTGGCGCTCCCGATCCGATACAGCACGGCGTAGCGATTTTGGCTGGTGAGAATCTCGAACATTGCCTGCGCCCGAGGTTGAACCTCCAGCGCGGCCGCTAAATCTGCCGGCACTTCGACGCTCGCGGAGCCGGCATAGGCGGCCTCCCATCGGCCGTCGCCCTTTGCCCGCTCCACCTCGGCCACCCCTGCGGGCCGCATTCGCCCCTCCGAGCCCAACCGCTCGACAATACCGACGTTACGTTTCGACCATGGGCTGCGTGCCCGTCGCGGAGTGAAGCGCTGCAGGTAGACGGCGTCGTCCAGGCTGCGGGCCTGACCGTCGATCCAGCCGAAACACAGGGCCTCCTCCAGGGCCTGGTCGTAGGTGAGACTGGTGGGTGCCGTCGTACCCTTCTTTGTCAGCGTTAACCACACCCCGGCGTCTATGCTGTGATGCCGTTCCAACCAGGCGCGCCATCGCTCGGCATCGGCCACTGTCAATTCGGGTAACTCGTCGACCATGACCCCAGGGTGGCAGGTTTACCGGGGGGCTGTGCGATGCGGAGCCGGCTCGCCGTCCAGCTTTGTGGTGTCCCGCGGTTCCAGGTAGGGCTCCTGATCGGCTGGTTGACCGGCGGCGATTTCCCGGCCTCGCTCCAGTTCCGCGTTGAACTGCGCCCCTACGAGGATGGCGAGGTTGGACAGCCAGAGCCAGGTGAGAAAGATGATCGGCGTGGCGAGGGCACCGTAGGTCTTGTTGTAGGAGCTGAAGTTCGCCACGTACACTGCGAAACCGCCGGACACGATCACCCACATGACCACGGCCAGCAGGCTGCCGGGCGTTATCCACCTGAACCGGCCGTGCTTCACGTTGGGCGATGCCCAATACAGTACGGCGAACAACAGGCCGATGGCGAGGATCAACACCGGCCACTTGGCTATCGCCCAGGCCGTCACCAGGGCCGAACCCAGCCCCAGAGCCGAACCCACGTGATCGGCCAGACCGCCGGTGAGCACCACGATGAGCGCGCTGGCCAGCAAGATGATCCCGGCGAGCGATGTGATCACCAACCGGAGCGGTGCTGTCTTCCAGATCGGTCGGCCCTCGCCGACGCGATAGATCGCGTTCGAGGCCCGCATGAACGCCGCGATGTAGCCCGAGGCCGACCACCAGGCGGCGAGGACACCCACCACAAAGAGCACGCCCGCGGCTCCACCGGATCCCTGCAGGTTACGTATGGCGTCGGTGAGGATGTCGCGCACCGACCCGGGCGCCAGATCGGTGACGTTGTGCAGAATCTTGTCGCTGGTGCTCCGACCCAGCAGTCCGATGACCGAGACGGCGGCCAGCAGCGCCGGGAAGATCGACAACACTCCATAGTAAGTGAGAGCCGCTGCCCGGTCAGTGAGATCGCTCGCGAAAACGTTGACGACAGTTCGTTTCAGCGCCGAGAACCAGGCTCGCAGCGACAGCTCGAGCGGGCCGTCGGGTACTGAGGTTGGGACCGTGGTTGCCATCGACTAGATCCCTCCAGCTATCCCTCGGATACCTATATGTTTCGAAACTACTGTGTATTACGGGATACCCATATGGCCGGCTTTAAACCTAACTGATGGGGCCGGCACACCAGTGTGCCGAGGCCCGAGGATGCGGACGGAGATCGATCGCCGGCTTGCGTTGCAGGATGCCGGTTCGATACCCGGTTAAAGGTTGGTTTCACCTGGAACGCCCGCGGTGCCGATGGTGCGGGCGGCGCTACGGTATCGACTCGCCAAGCCCAGGCCGCGGAGGGGCACAATGCCGTGTTCGGACGACCCTGGCGCCGAGCGCTGAGCTTGGCGACCATCCAGGTGCCACGTTACGTCGAGAATCACCCAACGGGGGCAGGTGGTTCTCGACGTAAAGCGGGAAGATCCGTCTAGCGAGAGGTTTTGCTGAACAGCTCGCGCTTAACGAAGCCGACGATGCCGGTGATGACAAAGAGCAGAACCCCGATGACAGCCAGCCACAGCAGGCCCTTGATGACGGCGCCGAGGATGATGAAGACCAACCAAATTACTAAAAGCACCACGAGTAACGTGAACATGCTGACCTCCCGATAGATCCGGACCACTGACAATCTTATTGGGCGTCCGGGCTTTCTCCCACTATCGAGACGCTACCGGGAACCTCAAATATGCGTTCGACCGCGGTCACCCGTAGCCGTTCCAGCAGCTGTGTCTGTTCACCGGCGCGTTGTGCGAGTTTATGTATGCGTTCGGCATCCAGGGGCCCGTCCGGGCGGGCTAATACCCGCAATGTGCGCCAGAGAACGGCCTTTCCATGCACGCTTAGCAATAGCGCCTCGAATTCCAAGACGGTGCTGACGGGGGAGCGACGTAGTAAAGAACCGTTCGGCTTCAACCGGCCGATCTTCTCGCTGATCCAGGCCGCATAATCCTTATAGCGTTTGAGTTCAACCCCCAAAGTGCCCATGATGTCGAGCAGCTCGCGGCGGTCCTCGGCTAGGTCATCGGCCAGCCAGCGAAACTTCGCTCCGTCGGAGCACGTGCGATGGGAGTGTGCGATGCGGTTTGCCAGCTCTACCCCGGCACGGGATAGCGCCGCGTGATCGTTGAGATAGATGCCGAGCATTACGGTCTCATCTGAACCCGGCTTGGTTGTGTCCTCGGTCATCGATTCTCCCTCTCTATCTCTGGCTGAGGTAATAACCGCAACCGATGTAGTTATACCCGTGGTTGAGGGAAAGTCTCAACCTGTCGTTGAATGTCAACTCCTCAGGGTGGGATGAACACCGGAAAATCGGGTACACCGTCCACATGACGCAGCTCGGTATCCCCACCTCGTACTGGATCGACTCGACGGCTAATCCTTCATTTCCGCAACTTACCGAGGACATAGCCGTCGATGTGGCGGTAATCGGGGGCGGGATAGCCGGAATCGCCACGGCCTGGGAGCTGGTTCGCGCGGGCCGTGAAGTTGTGGTGATCGAGGCCGATCACCTTCTGGCCGCCACTACGGGAAACACAACGGCGAAGCTCAGCGCCCAGCACGGCCTGATCTACGACAGGCTGCGCTCGACATTAGGCGAGTCAACGAGCCGTGCGTATGGACATGATCAGTTGGACGCGGTCGAATATGTGGCGGCGGTCGCCGACGAGCTGGGTATCGACTGCGACATCGAGCGCCGTCCCTCGATTTCCTATGCGACCGACGCCCAACAGGTTTCGGCCGTCGAGGCCGAAGTCGAGGCGGCACGGGCATCCGGTCTACCCGCTTCGGTTGTCTATGAATCCCCGTTGCCCTATCCCATAGCGGCAGGCGTGCGGGTGGAGGATCAAATTCAGTTTCACCCCCGCAAGTACCTGCTGGGGCTCGTGGCGGACCTGGTACGCGGCGGTTCGCGTGTCTTCGAGCGCTCCCGCGTGGTAGATCTGTCGGAGGGCTCGCCATGTCGTCTGACCACACGCGAGGGTGCGGAAATTACCGCAGTGGACGTAGTCGTGGCGACGCACTACCCGATCTTTGATCGGGCGGGTCTATTCAGCCGGTTGACGCCTCACAGGGAGCTGGTCGTGGCCGGGCCGATCGACCCCGACCGAGATCCCGGCGGGATGTACATAACCTCGGAGGACAATACCCGTTCGGTCCGTAGCGCGCCGTTGGAGAATGGCGGTCGGCTCCTGATCGTGACCGGAGAATCATTCGTTCCCGGGTCGGCCGGGATTGCCGCCCGGGCGCAGCGGCTGGCCGAATGGGCGGAACGACACTTTGGGATGCGACCCACCTACCATTGGGCCGCCCAAGATAACAGCACCAACGACGGTCTTCCCTATATCGGCTCCCTCCATCTCGGTGCGGAGCACGCCTATGTGGCAACCGGATTCGGTGGCTGGGGCATGAGCAACGGGGTCGTGGCCGCCCGGCTACTGAGCACACTTATCTGCGGAGGCCGTCCGGATCGGGACCAGATCTACGATCCCCGACGCGTTCACCCGATCGTGGAAGGTCCAGGATTCCTCCGGGCCAACCTTGCCAATGCCCGCCGATTTGTCGCCGGCCGTTTCGGCGCGTCAGAGGTCGATACCCCGGCACCTGGCGCAGGGGCCGTGGTGGGGCCGCGCGGCAGCAAATGTGCCGTGTACCGGGACTCCTCGGGCCAAACGCAGGTACTTTCGGCGTCCTGCACGCATCTGGGCTGCACCGTGGCCTTCAACGATTTGGAACGCACCTGGGACTGCCCCTGCCATGGCTCTCGCTTCGCCGTCGACGGTTCGGTGCTGCAGGGGCCCGCTACCGAGCCCCTGCGGCGGCTCGGCCCGGACGACGTCGGGGCGTGACCCCGGGCTTACTACGCCGGGGCCTTGGGAATCAGGATCCACAGGGCGATGTAGATGACAAATTGCGGTCCCGGCAGCAGACAGGACAGCAGAAAGAGCAGCCGCATGCCCGTGGGGCTCCAGCCGAAGCGCTCGGCCAGGCCGCCGCAGACGCCGGCGATAACTTTGTGCCGTCTAGACCTCGTCAATGTTTTCGTCATGCGTTAAAGATGGCAGCACGCCCAATGAACCGCCATCAGGGATGCCCCCTAATTCGGTATTCGGGTTTCCCGGATCCGGCGTGCCTACTTATCCGCGTTGCCGCGTGACCACTTGGACCACGGGATGGACCAGTCGCCCCACAGGTCGTCGAGCGGCAGCGTCTGGCCGCCTGAGTTGGCCACGATCACGACGTCACCCGCGTTGAAGTGGTTGAAGAACCAGACGGCGTTCTCCTCGTTGAGATTGATGCAGCCGTGCGACACGTTGGTGTTGCCCTGGGCGCCGACGCTGTTGGGGTTTTCGTGCACGAACTCGCCGTCGTTGGATATCCGCACCGCATAGTGCTCGAGGGCGACGTACGCCTGCGATCCGCCGCAGACCCCGTAGGAACATGAGTCCATCGTGTAATTGACGTCCTTATGGGAGATAACGTGCGCGCCAGTGTGGGTCGGCGTCACGTCCTGGCCCATGCTGATTGGCATGGTCTTGACCTGCTCGCCGTTGTGTTTGATCACCATCTGTTTGGTGCCGCCGTCGGCGTAGGCGACCCACGAGTCGTGAACGGAGTAGTTGACGCTGCGGTCTTCCTGCCCGTAGAGGCCGTCGCCGAAGTCGACACCGTAGTCCTTGATGTCCAGTGTGACCTTGCTGCCGCCCTGCCAAAACTCCTGCGGCCGATAGTCGACGATA
>DATATO010000186.1:0-3336 GCA_036268755.1 Mycobacteriales bacterium
TTTTCTCGGTCTCATCTGACCATGTGATAGCGATGGCTACTTTTTCAAGGTTGTCCGCATACTTGTGGGCATGGTGCCCACAAAACACCAGCTCGCCTCCACCGGGAAGCACAGCGCGTACCTTGGCGGCAGCGCCACACCTGTCGCAACGGTCTCCCGCCGACAGAGTGCTCTCGGCGGACGGGGTGAGGGTTGGGGTCATCCTGCGCCTCCTGTCACGTCGTACGTGTGGGTGCCACCTTATCTGTTGTGCGTAGCTTCCCATACAGTGCAACCATTGTTACTACGACATCGTTCCCTGGTGCGGCCTATGTGACACTTACCAGATAACTTTTTTGCTTCGGCCTACTGATCACTAGCCTGCCATCCATTGCAAACTTTGCCCATGGAGTTGGCGAAATACCTAATAAATCAATGATTTTTAGGGAAAAAATGGCGTCTTGTCTGATACCCCGCAACCTATAAGTATGGGGTGGTTTGTCCGATTCGGTGAGGTGGGTCACAGCGTCGAGTTCGTCAGCAGGTTCTACAGCACGATCGGCCGCAGGACGAGGTACGCCGCCGCGGCCACCGCGGCGGCGGCGGGAATGGTGAGCACCCACGCCGTCGCTATGTTGCCCGCGACGCCCCATCGCACCGCGGACAGCCGCTTGGTGGCGCCGACGCCCATCACCGCCGACGTGATGGTGTGGGTGGTCGAGATTGGCGCCTTGAAGACGAAGGCCGTCGTGTATAACACCCCGGCGGCGACGGTCTCGGCCGCGAATCCGCGCGCCGGATCCAGGTGGATGATTCGCCGACCTAGCGTCCGCATGATCCGCCAGCCGCCCGCGTAGGTTCCGGCACCCAGCGCCACCGCCACCGCGAACTTCACCCACAGCGGGATGCCGCTACCGTGCTCATAGCCGCCCACGGCGAGCGCTAACACGATGACACCTGCGGTCTTTTGGCCGTCCTGCAGGCCGTGTCCGACCGCCATGGCGGTCGCTGAGCCGCGCTGTGCCCAGCGGAATCCCCGGGAGAGTCGACCGGGGGTTCCGTGCCGGAAGATCCACAGGATCGCGAGCATGAACAGATAGGCCAGCACGAGGCCGATCAGCGGGGAGGCGATCATGGGTATGATCACCTTGTCGGTGATGGACGCCCAGTGGATTCCCGCCGAGGCGGCCAACGCAGACCCCACCAGGCCGCCGATGAGCGCGTGTGACGACGAGGATGGTAGGCCGAAATACCAGGTGAGCAGGTTCCATACGATCCCTCCCACCACGCCGCAGAACACGATCAACAGCCCCTGCGATCCTTTGGGTGGATCGATGATGCCGCTGCCGACAGTCTTCGCCACGCCCTCGCCGAGCAGCGCCCCCACCAGGTTGGCGACCGCCGCCAACCCGAGCGCCACCCGGGGCGTGAATGCGCGGGTGGACACCGAGGTGGCGATGGCGTTCGCCGCGTCGTGAAAGCCGTTGGTGTAGTCGAAGACCAACGCGGTCGCGATGATCGCTATCATCGGGAGGAGGTCCACGCTTAAGACTCCTTGACCGTGATCGTTTCCACCACATTCGATACATGCTCGAAGGCGTCGACGGCCGCCTCCAACTCGTCGGCCACCTCCTTCAGCTTCATGACGGTCAGCGCCTCGTACTCGCCGGAGAACAGCCGCGCCAGCAGCATTCGGTAGGCCCGGTCCCCGGCGTTCTCGAGCTCGTTGGCCGCAATCCAGTACTCCTCGAGCCCCTTGCGCGGTTTCAGCCGCGGCATGGCGTCATTGAGCAGATTCGCCGAGGAAACGATGACCTCGATCTGGGTGGCCATCTCGGTAGGCAGTTCGGCGAGCTCGTCCAGCCCATACAGGTGGAGGAGGGTGCCGGCCGCCTCCATGTGGTCCATCACGTCATCCAGGGTGGATCCGAGCCGGTAGATGTCCTCCCGGTCGAACGGCGTGACGAAGGTGGAGTTCAGCTTCCGCAGCATCGCGTGGGTGACGTCGTCGGTCTCGTGCTCGATGTCGACCAGCTTCGCCGAAATGGCCGCGAAGTCCGGGCGGTCTGCGGTGAGCTCGGTGAGCACGGCGGCCCCCCGAACCAGGTTCTGTGTCGCCTGACAAAAGTAGGTGTAGAAAGAATCGTCGGATGGCTTGAGGCTTATGCGCACGCCTGCATCGTAGGGGCAGCCGCCGTGCCATGCACAGCCCTATCCCGGAAAGATCGAGCTTGCCCGATTGTCGGCGGCAGACGGCACATTGGACCCGCTGGGCTGGGGGCCCGGGGCGCCGAAGAGGAAGATCGAGGTATCGCCGTTGTATCCGTCGAAAACGTAGAACGCCCGGCCGCTGCGGTTCCACCAGGAAGAGACCTGGTTGTCCAGGCTTTGTAGCCGGAGATCGGACGAACCCTGGTCGAAATAGGCCATCTTGCCCGTGCCCTCGGACCCATCGAAGATGCAAACGTACCCGGCCGGGCATCTCTCATAGCCGCCGGCAGAGTCGACGACCCCGGTAACGGTCGCCTGTGCTGAACTGGCCCACGACCCCATTAGGCCGAGGGCACATGCGATGACGATTCCCGACCGTGTGATGTTCCCAATCCGTGACATGTCGCCCCCCGCGCTTGCCGTAAGGAACTGCCCGCGTTGAATATCCGACACGAGCAGCTTTAAACGCATAAATGCACAATACGGGCAATCGACCGCCGATCGCCTAGTCCAGGTAGTTGCGCAGCACCTGAGAGCGGGAGGGTGGCTGTTGCTATTCCGCCCCCGGAGAGAGCGCGGGAAGGCCTTGCTCACGGGCGGCTTCTGCCAAACGCTTGTCGTAACTAATGAATTTGCTCAGGTTATCGCCGAGCTGCAGAGCAGTCGCCAGGTGCAGCGCATCCAGGCTACGCAGGTGCTGGTGTGGAAGCTGCCCCGCCGAGTCGATAACCGCTGTTAACGGGAGCACCGCTATTTGCGTCAGCAGCCGGTCTGCTGCCTTGTGAACGACCGCTTCTTCCTGATTTCGCCACAAGGTTCGATGGACTTCCGTTCGAGCTAGCTCGCTGGAAACCACGGGGGAGGCTGCGATACTGATGAATGCCGCCATTGCTTCGCTATACTGTTCGGCCCGAACCAGTTTGACCAGAGCGCAGGCGTCGAGGTATATCACCGCGTTTCCTCATCGCGCATCGCGATCAGTGCCTCCGACAATGTGGGTTTCCCGGGATCGGCCGGTAGCATGGGACCCCCAGCGACGATCTCTTTTAGCAGCCCCTGCCTCTCGCGCCAGTCAGGGGGTATCTCGCCGGCAGCCGCCATTTTGTCTAGTAGCAAAGTGTCAGGATCGGGCGCGGTGAGTATGCC
>DATATO010000187.1:0-1555 GCA_036268755.1 Mycobacteriales bacterium
AGAGGGCGACGATGTTCGCAAAGTCAATCGCATCGGGAATGGGATCGTGGCTGTCGTTGCTCGATGCGGCCATGATGGAGCTTGCGCTTTCGCGGTGCAGAAGCCCGAAAGCGTGCCCCATTTCGTGAATGGTCGTGCCCAGCAGGCCGTTGTCCGCCGCTTTGTCGAGTATCCCAGTGTAAAGCGTAATGGTGCTACCGGTGCGGACGTGGCCGTCGTCCGTCCACTCCGTCGATCCGTCGTCGCCGGATTTGGACGATTCCTGCTCCGTCTTCATGATCGTGCAATGGCTGTCGACCGGGCACTTGTCAATCGCGATGGCTTCAAGGCACGGGCTCTGTGACCATACTTCGACGGCCTTCTTAGCGGCGGTCGCGTATCTTTCGGGCAGGGCACTAGTCTGGAAGTAAACCTTGGTCTTCTGACCGGGCGTGTGCGCCCACGGTACTCTTGGTTTGCCGTCCACGATGACGTCCCGCTGTTGGGCGCCGGGCTCGGCAACGCAGCTCGCCCCAGTTGTCGGTGCCGCGGCGTGGGGCGGCTCTACCGCATTCGCCGGTGGTGCCGCCGGAGCCGGCGCAATGTCGGCCGGTGGGGGTACTAGTGCAGGTGCGGGCTGTGGTACGGAGCCAACGACCTGCGGCGACTGTTCGACTTGTTCAACCGGCGTCTGTGGTGCGGCTGTGTCCGCCGGTTGCGTTGTGGGGGTCTCTGCCACTGAGGAGCTGCTGGGCATCCCAGCCGCTAGGTCGTCTGCCGGTGTGGCGGTTGGGTTGCCACCCGCCACGGCGAGGGCGACGATGACCGCTGTCAGTGCCTTTATAAGCGCATAGATCCCTTGCATAAGACTCGCCTCACATGTTGTGACGTAGCCGCCGCGGCCGTTCTTGTTCCTTTCAGCTTAGAAATATGTAAGACCGATGTCGGCGCTGGAGGCACCGGACTGCCCGTTCCGCGCCAACAATCGACCGGACAGCTGAGGTGATAGGCCCGCATAAGTGGGGCGGCTTGTGAATAGCCGATGAACCCTACGTGAATGTGCGTAGTACGGAAGCCGCGGTCACGGTGACGATTTAGCGCTCAATTTTCGCCAGCCTGGTGGCATGACCACAGACAGAAAGCCCGTCTCAATCGGGGCGTCCAACTATCTGATTCGGGCCATCGGCCTGACTAAGCGTTACGGCGACCAACTGGCCGTAGACCACCTCGACCTGCGTGTCGCCCGTGGTGAGGTCTACGGATTCCTTGGCCCCAATGGGGCAGGGAAGACCACCATCATGCGAATGCTGCTCGGGCTCGTTCAGCCGACATCGGGGCGCGCCGAAGTCCTGGGAACCCATCCTGGAGATCCCGCGGCGCTCGCCCGCCTCGGTATGTTGGTAGAGACACCGGCGTTCTATCCCTACCTGTCGGGTCGAGACAACCTTCGGGTCATGGCCCGCTACCTCGGAATGGCTGACTCGTGGGTCGACGAGGCGCTACACACCATGGATCTTTCCGGTCGCGGCAGGGACAAGTTCTCGGGGTATTCGCTGGGCATGAAGCAGCGCCTGGG
>DATATO010000188.1:0-3762 GCA_036268755.1 Mycobacteriales bacterium
GTGTCGGCGGCGATCATGCGCGCGGCCTTGTTCAATGCCGGTGCACTGATGAACAGCGCCAGCGCCAGCGCGACCACGAAGAGCGTAATGGAGACGACGATCCACGGCGTGCTGAAGTCGTCGTGCTTGGAGGAGGCGACGACGATCAAGCCCAGCGCCAAAGTCGTCAACGACAGCAGCGCATATTGCATCGTGGTGCGGCTAGCCTGTTTCAGGCCGCCCTCGTCGCGAGAACGTATCGCTCGCAGTCCGTTCATGGGGGCCAGGAGCAGGGGTCCGGTCAGCATGACGGCGGCAAGAACATGCAAGATCAACCAGAATTTGTGCATGGAGTGAACCTACTCGTTTGATCCGACATAGCCTCAGCGGCACGCGGTAAAACAGGCCCGTCCAGGCAATACATCCAGCCAGCTGTTACCCCGCGTGTCTCTCGTGGCAGTATCTGGACTATGCCACAGGTCTCTACCTCCGCTACCGGTCTTGCCAGCCCCACTCTGGTCAGCCTCGACGACATTCGTCAAGCACGGGAGATGTTGCGTGAGGTTGTGCGTGAGACTCCCCTGCAGGAGTGTTCCCCGTTGTCCACGAAATTGGGTGGGCCAACCTATCTCAAGTGCGAAAACCTGCAGCGTGCCGGCTCATTTAAGGTGCGGGGCGCCTATGTGCGCATCGCTCGGTTGAGCCAGGTCGAACGCGACAGCGGCGTGGTGGCGGCCAGCGCCGGCAACCACGCCCAGGGCGTCGCCCTAGCGGCGAACATGTTGGGCAGTCACGCCACGGTATTCATGCCCCAAACGGCGCCGTTGCCCAAGGTGACAGCCACTAAGGCCTACGGCGCCACCGTTCGGCTGGTGGGCACGACGGTCGCGGACGCGTTGGAGGCCGCGCGGGAGTTCTCCGAGCAGTCAGGTGCCGTGTTTATTCACCCGTTCGACCACGCCGACGTCATTGCCGGCCAGGGAACGGTCGGACTGGAGCTGCTCGAGCAGTGCCCCGATCTTTCGACCATTCTGGTCGGAGTCGGCGGCGGCGGGCTCGTCTCGGGTGTGGCGGTTGCCGTGAAGGCGCTGCGGCCCGAAATTCGGATCGTGGGTGTACAGGCAGCGGGTGCCGCGGCGTTCACAAAGTCGCTGCAGGCGGGCCAGCCCGTGACCTTGAAGAGCACAACCACGATCGCGGACGGCATCGCGGTAAGCCGTCCCGGCAACCTGACCTTCGCCCATGTACACGATTTGGTCGACGACGTCGTGACGGTGACCGACGAGGACCTGGCCCGGGCTATGCTGTTCTGCTTCGAGCGGGCCAAGCTCGTGGTCGAACCCGCGGGCGTCGCGGGCGTCGCGGCGATGCTCGCCGACCCGAGGCGGTTCAAGGCCCCGGCCGCCACGGTCCTCACCGGCGGAAACATCGACCCGCTCCTGATGATGCGGGTAATTGAGCATGGCCTGGCCGCCGCCGGCCGCTACCTGTATTTGATGATCCGCACGGCGGATCGGCCGGGCAGCCTTGCCACCACTTTGGCCCTACTCGCCGAGCAGGGCGTCAACGTTCTCGACGTCGAGCATTTCCGGCAGGACTCCCGACTGCGGCTGGGTGAGGCTGTCATCGCGCTGTCGGTGGAGACTCGGGGTAGCGAGCACTCCGAACAGCTCTTGGAAATCTTGCGCGACGAGGGCGTCTCGGTGATGTTTCCTTCTTAAGGTCCAGCTACGCAGCGTCGAGCCTGCGAGTGGACCACAGTTCGCTGTATGATTACGGTCCTTTGCCCCACAGACCCTAGTTACCTATGCACTGGTTCGTGTCATAGGTAGAACTCGACGCCCGGCTTAGCAGCTCAGCAAATTATTTTGCCGCCTGCGTTGAGCTGCCCCTTTTTTGTCAGACCCCCCAATTAATCTCACGTCCAGCTTCTGTTCCTGGCCCCTCCCTCGGCATGCAACAGAACAGCCAGGATCAGACGCGCAACATTCATGGAGGTACAACTGTGACGGCATCCCATGGTTCGTCCGCAGCCATCGTCATAGAAGAGGTGGTGATGAAATTCGGTAAGACCACTGCCCTTGACGGCCTGACCTTTAGCGGTGGTGAGGGTCAGGTGCTGGGAGTGCTGGGCCCTAACGGCGCAGGTAAGACCACCGCGGTCCGTATCCTGTCCACCTTGTTGCGCCCCGACAGCGGTCATGCCTCGGTGTGCGGGGTCGACGTCGTGCGCGACCCATATGGGGTGCGCAGGCTCATCGGCCTCACAGGCCAATACGCGGCGGTAGATGAGTTCCTCACCGGCTGGGAAAACCTGGAGATGATGGCCCGGCTCTTCCGGGTCGGCCGCAAGCAGGCGAAGGCCCGGGCGGACGAGCTCCTTGAGCAGTTCGATCTTGCCGAGGCCGGATCTCGGCCGGTGAAGACCTACTCCGGCGGTATGCGCAGGCGGTTGGACATCGCTGCCAGCCTTGTGGCAAAGCCGCGAGTGATGTTCCTTGACGAGCCGACCACTGGCCTAGACCCTCGGAGTCGGGCGGGGATGTGGTCGGTCATTACCGAGCTTGTCCGTGAGGGCACCACCATGCTTCTCACTACTCAATACCTGGACGAGGCCGATCAGCTCGCGGACAGCATCGTGGTCATCGACCATGGCAAGGCCATCGCGCGCGGCACCTCGGACGAACTTAAGCGCATGGTCGGCGGCGAGCGGCTCGAGGTGACGGTTCTGGACCGTTCCAAGCTATCCGCCGCGGCCGACGCTATCGCGGCGGCTGTCGACGAGAAGCCGACCACCGACACCGACACCGGCAAGCTGCGTGTCCCCACGCCTACGGGAACCAAGGTTTTGCCGGACGTTGTGCGCGAGCTGGATGAAGCGGGTGTCCGGATCGACGATATAGCGATTCACCGCCCCACGCTGGATGACGTTTTCTTCGCGCTCACCGGTCGCGCAGCCGAGCCCGAAGCCTCCGATGGCGGAAAAGTTACAGAAACCCCGAGTAAGGCACGAGTGGAGGAGCCCGCATGACCACCGCAGTCCTAACCAATCTGGGCGCAGGTCCGGTAGATCGAGGTTCCTGGGCCTACCGCGCCAAGTGGTGGCTGTCCGATGCCTGGGTCATCACGCTCCGCAATATGCGTCGTGTCCGCAGCCAGCCGGATCTATTAGTCGGTATTACGGTCCAGCCGATCATGTTCATCGTGTTATTCCGTTATGTGTTCGGCGGGGCCATCGGGCAGTCGGTCTCCGGCGGTGACTACGCTCAGTTCCTCATGCCCGGCATCTTCCTACAGAGCGTAGTGTTCGGCTCGATCTTTACCACGGGTACGGGCATCGCGGACGACATGAAACGCGGCGTCATCGACCGATTCCGCTCGCTCCCGATGTCTCGTACGTCGGTGCTGCTGGGTCGTACGTTAGCCGATGTCGGACTCAATGCCATCAGCATCGTTGTGATGGTCATCGTCGGTCTGGCTGTGGGCTTCCGGTTCGAGGGAAGCGCGGCTGGGGCCGCAGCGGGCATTGCGTTGATGTTGTTCTTTGCTTTTTCGGTGTCATGGTTTGCTGCGTGGCTGGGATTAATGGTTCCTAGTATCGAGGCCGTGCAAACCATCGGGTTCATGTTTATATTTCCGTTGACCTTCGCCAGCTCGGCCTTTGCCCCCGCAGGCACCATGCCAGGATGGCTGCAGGCATTTGTGAACAACAACCCGATCACTCACGCCGCGGACTCGATTCGGGTGTGGTTCAACGGCGGCCATGCCGGTACAGATGGCTGG
>DATATO010000189.1:0-3451 GCA_036268755.1 Mycobacteriales bacterium
ATCAGCCCCTCACCGGTGCGTTGGGTGCACCGTTGCACCTATGTAACCACGCCTAATTCACCGAATCTGCGTCACATTGGGCGGTCTGTCACTCCATTCCGGGGCGCTCGCTCTATGGTTGACTCTAGACGAAGAGCGTCCACCGAGATCGACGTCTAAGGCGTTTGACACCGAGTGCCCGTGTCACAAACCAAAGTGGCGAATCCCCCCTCGCGGGGCGAGACGATCGAGTCATTCCGCCAGATGGCGGTAGCGATCTCGCGCAGGTTCGGCCATTGGTCGCTCGAGGACGACGACGTGGTGCAGCTTGCGATGATCGCCGTGATGAACGCGATCGATAGTTACGACACGGCCAGGGGCTGCAAACTTTCGACCTATGTTTTCAGGCGCGTCGAATGGTACCTCGCGGACGAGATCGGTAGTCTCACGCGCCGAACGCGGCGGACGGGCGAGCTCCCGGTCGATCTGGCTGACGCCTCGCGGGATTCGGCGGATGCCGGCGCCGATGATGCATCGGACCTTTGGGATGCCATCGACGGCCTCGAGCCCCACCGCCGCTCAACCTTAATCAGCTATTACGGAATGGGCAACGAGCCTCCGATGACCATGACGGCCATTGGCCAGCGCATCGGCCGGTCGCATTCGACCGTTGGCGTATCGCTCGAGACTTCCCGCCGCTTATTGAGGGCTGCTCTTACCGCATGAGACGACCACCGCGGCTGGTTCCGTGGTTTCCCGTCTGTTCATATACGCCACAGTCGGCCTGTCCACATTACAGGCCGATTCGTCGGGGCTCAGTGTTCGTCTGCGGGGTTTGTTGGAAGTCCGCGTTCGATCACTGGGATTACTTCCAACCCGATTACCTGCTCGACCCCAAGCCAGACCGAAAGCCGCGCCGCCGCGGCCCCAAGCCGAAGCCGACCACAACCCTCACGCGGAAGCAACGCCGCTTACTCCAGTTTGGGGCCCCGACGTCATGTTCGACGTAATGCAAGGTCAACTGCCGGTCGGCATTCCCGTGCCGTCGACGAAGTGGGAGTTTTGGGCTGTCTTCGTCTACCTGACGATCCAGAGCTTGATCCAGCTTTACCAGCTCCGCCAGGCCAACGAAATCAAGGCCAAAGCTGAAGAAATCAAGAAGCAAACCAACGGCCTCGTCAGCCAGTCGGTCCAACTCGCGACTGAAAAAGGCCGGGCGGAGGGCCAGCTTTCGGCCGTCCTGAGCGATATCAAGTCACATGATGGTGAGTGAGTGCATGTATTAGTATTAATTGTTCTATTACTTTTATTACTAATATACTATAAATATTTCTTCATAAGAGTCTTATAGGGACCAAAGGACAGGTACCACTAGGATCCTTATGATTGAATATGATTACCGTTCAGGAGTACACGATATGTCAGTAGGTGTTAAGAAGGGTTTGAAGGGTACGGACGCGGCCACTCAACAGGCGATGAAAGATGCCGACGCCTTCGTCACGAACGGTCGCGAGCGTAATGCCGCGGCCAAGCTCTACGAGGCCGCGAAAGCCGGGTTGAAGGCATGGCTGGGCGTCGAGACATCACGCAGTCTGCCGGACGGCCGGACGGTCGCTCTGACTGTCGTGCCGACGACGGGATACGTGGTGGCGGACGGCACGAAGGCCACGCTCACCGTCACATCGCCCCCCCCGGCCGCGGAGTGAACCCCGGCTACCTGATCTGCGTGATCTTGGGAGCCCTCGAGCTCTCGCTCATTCTCACGACTTCGCTCACCTGGTCGCTCCGCTCATTTGTGAGGTCGCATGAATTATAAGCTCGGTAAGCACGCGGCAACGGCCGACCCCCGCCGCCTGATGATGTCGGCCTTCACGAGTGCCAGGCTGCCCGCTCCGCCGGCCACGTGTGACCGTACCTACGGCATCACGGACTGGACGCCGATGGGGAACTCGGGTGAAGACGCGCCCCCGCCAGGGGTGAAGGTGTGTGGCGACTGCGCCTATGCGGGCCCCGGCCACATGGTGATGGCCTGGTCGATGGGAACGACCAAGAAACCCTTGATCATCCCCGACACCGAGATCGTCGCCGCGTATGCCAGTGGCACGGGTTACAACCCCGTCACCGGCGCGGGTGACAATGGTAGCTCGATGCCCGCCGTCTGCGAACAATGGCGAACGAAGGGCATCGGCGGCAACAAGATCACCGCTTATGGCGCGCTCGACCAGAGCAGACAGGTGTCAATCCAACAGGCTGTATACCTGTTTGGCGCCGCGTTCGTCGGCCTGATGCTGCCTCAGTCGGCCATGCAGCAGACTGAGGCGAACCTGGTGTGGACGACGCCGTGGTTCAGCCCGATCATCGGTGGCCACGCCGTGCCGATCCTCGCGTATGATGCTGTCCATATCTGGCTGATCACGTGGGCCAAGATCCAGTGCGCGACCTGGGACTTCCTCTTCCGCTACATGGACGAAGCGTTCGCCTGCATCGATCCCTTGTGGATCGCGTCGGACGGCCTCGCTCCCGACAGCGGCCTGAACGTCCCGGCCTTGGTCGCCGACCTCGACCTGGTGTCCGCCAAGCCCACTCTCCCTCCGAGTCAGCTTACCCGCGCCGCATGAGCGCATAAAAAGGCCCCGGTGCACGCACACCGGGGTCGTATGGTCTCAAGGCACCAGGGCTACTATTCCGTATCGGCCGGGCTGCCGATGATAATTGAGCCGGATAGTCCGGCATGTATGGCAATCTCAACCACAAGGGTACTAAATCATGAGACTTTTCGCGTGTCTATTGGCGCTCCTGGTCGGCGCCGGCGCATGGGGGCAATCGCCTCAGGCGCCAAGCGCTTCGCCGCCGAAATCCACTCCTCAGGCGCAGCCTCCGCCGCCGGTGCAACAGACTCAGCTCTATCAGCTCGTCCCGGTCAATCAGCCGACGCAAACGCAGTATCAGACGGTGCAGCTCGCTCAACAGCCGGTTCAGTATCAGACTGTGCAGCTCGCGCAGCAACCCATCCAGCAAGTGCAGTATGTGCCGGCAACGCAATCGACATTCGCGATCGGCAACCAGGGCAGCCGTACGGTCGTTCTCGGGCCCGGTTTGGTGGGCCTCTCGCTCGCACGTACGGGCCAGCTCCTCACCAACACGTTCGGCAAGACTCATGTGTGGAACATTCAGCATCAGGTGATCCGCCCGCAACCGCAGCCCGCTCCGCCCGTCGCCACGCAGCTCGTGACAGTATCGATGCCCCAACCAGTCGTGCAGCAGCCGGTGCAAGTTCAGATCCAGCAAGTGCCGCAACAGCAATACCGGATCAACGCACCGAACGAGGAAGCGCCGCCCCCGCCGGTGATCAATCAGCCGCCCAAGCCGACGCCCCAGTCGAGCACGATCCCGCCGCCGAAGCACCACCTGTTCGGGATGCTCGGTAACTGACAGAATCCTAATCGGCAACGGTCTCGTGTTGCGCGTGTGG
>DATATO010000190.1:0-4531 GCA_036268755.1 Mycobacteriales bacterium
GTTCGCGCCGTCAGTCGCCCTCGCCGCGGCAATACGATCTCGGAACTTGGGAGCGGGATCTTGTTGCGTGTGAGCGAACTTCAAGACCGCGTTGGCCAAAGAGGGAGGCCGTTTAATGACCGACAACATCCCGTTTGACGACGCCGCGGAGATCCGGCAGTTTGAGGAAAAATTTATGAAAAAAGCCTTGATTTGCGGAATTACCGGCCAAGATGGCTCATATTTGGCAGAGCTACTGCTGCGAAAAGGGTACGAAGTACATGGTCTGATCCGACGTGCGTCCACTTTCAACACCCAACGTATCGACCATCTTTATGTCGATCCCCACCAACCGGACGCCAGACTGTTCTTACACTATGGCGACCTTAGCGACGGCACTCGTCTCGTCACCCTCTTGTCGAAAATCGAACCCGACGAGGTCTACAACCTCGGAGCTCAGTCCCATGTTCGTGTCAGCTTTGACGAGCCCGAACACACCGGCGACATCACCGGGTTGGGTTCGGTCCGTCTCCTCGAGGCGCTACGTATTGGCAAGGTGAATTGCCGGTTGTATCAGGCCTCCAGTTCGGAGATGTTCGGAGCGTCTCCACCACCGCAAAACGAGCAAACCGACTTTTATCCGCGTTCACCCTACGGTGCGGCAAAGGTCTACGCCTATTGGATGACGCGAAACTACCGTGAAGCGTATGAAATGTTCACGGTGAACGGAATATTGTTCAATCACGAGTCGCCACGCCGCGGCGAAACGTTTGTGACTCGAAAGATCACGCGCGCCGTGGCCCGTATCAAGGCTGGGCTCGACCAGTACGTTTATCTGGGAAATCTTAACGCCGTCCGCGATTGGGGATACGCACCAGAGTATGTGGAAGGCATGTGGCGGATGTTGCAGGCGGACGAGCCCGATGACTACGTGCTGGCTACCGGCGATGCCTACACGGTTCGCGACTTCGCGGAAGCGGCGTTCGCTCACGCGGACCTGGATTGGACCGAACACGTTCGTCTCGACGATCGCTATCTAAGGCCGACGGAGGTCGATGCGTTAATCGGCGACGCAAGCAAAGCGGAGCGAGTTGTCGGGTGGCGGGCGTCGGTGAAGGCTCCGGAGCTGGCACGGATCATGGTCGACGCGGACATCGCGGAACTGAAATGCGCCGGCAGCCCCCGGATCGACACGCCGGTCCTGCTGGCCTGGAGTTGAGCCGCCGTGGGGGACAAGCGATTGACACCCGATCCGTTGGACCGGAACGTACCGGTATTCGTGGCCGGCCATCAGGGAATGGTTGGCTCGGCGATTTGTCGCTACCTCGGGATACAGGGCTTCGCCAACATCCTTACCCGCACACACGAGGAACTCGACCTGACGGATCGGCGTGCGACGTTCGCGTTCTTCCGGGAAGCAAGGCCGCAGGTCGTCGTTATAGCGGCGGCCCGGGTGGGCGGGATTCTGGCCAACAGCACCATGCCCGTCGACTTCATCTCTCAAAACCTGCAAATCCAGGTCAATCTTCTAGACGCGGCTCTTAGTCAACGGGTTGAACGCCTTTTATTCCTTGGGTCTTCGTGCATCTATCCCAAATTTGCCTCGCAGCCGATCACTGAGGATTCTCTGCTTACCGGCGCACTCGAACCGACCAATGACGCATATGCGATCGCGAAGATCGCAGGAATCATCCATGTCCAATCCGTGCGCCGCCAGTATCAACTTCCCTGGATCTCGGCGATGCCGACGAACCTCTACGGGCCAAACGACAATTTCTCGCAAAACACGTCACACGTGTTGCCTGCATTGGTCCGCCGCTATCACGACGCGAAGACTTCTGGTCAGCGGATCATCACCAACTGGGGCAGTGGAATGCCTCGGCGCGAATTTCTTCACGTTGACGACATGGCCTCGGCATGCCTGCACCTGCTGGAAAACTACGACGGGCCAAGCCAGGTCAATGTCGGCACAGGGACCGACCTCACAATTTCCGAGCTCGCCGAAAAAGTCGCTCACGCACTGGGATACACGGGAGAGACACGCTGGGACACGAGTAAGCCCGACGGCACGCCGCGAAAGCTGTTGGACATCAGTCTCTTGCGTGAAACCGGCTGGAAAGCTCGAATTTCCCTCGACCAGGGAATCGCCGACACTGTCGATTGGTATCGGACTCATCATGCCTGCGCAACTGTGTAGCGTGGCCGGCGCAGCACCACTTCTATCGGCTCGAACGATTACCGGAGCCGTCCTCGCTATCGCCGGCCTAAATCTCGACCGGTTATCACAACCGGGAATCGACCGATCCCGAGGCGCCGCACCGCCGGAGAATTCTCAAGTTCGCCGCTGAAGAAAGCTGCTGGTAAAGGCATGGTTATGGAGAACCCGATGACTCAACAACGCGAATCAGATGTGCGCCCGTCACCGGGCACGCGCTTCTCGCTGCGAGATTTCACCGGTGAGGGCCGTCCCGTGGGCGTGCCACCGGTCGTGCGATTGCTATGGATGCTGGTGTCGCGGTGCCTCACCATGCAGTGGTGGTGTCCTAACCAGCTTCGAGTACTCGTACTGCGCGCGTTCGGTGCCCGAATCGGGACCGGCACACGCATAAAATACGACGCCAAAATCGACTGGCCCTGGAAACTGGAGATAGGAAACGACACCTGGATTGGTGAATCGGTCTGGATCATCAACGCCGAGCCAGTGGTCATCGGATCGAATACCTGCATCTCTCAAGCAGTTGTGCTATGCAGCGGCGGCCACGACATATCAAGCCCTACATTTGAATTCGACAATGCGCCGATTGTCATCGGAGATTCGGTGTGGATCGCTGCCCGGGCGACGATACTGCGCGGAGTCCGCGTCGGCGACGGCGCGACAGTCGGCGCCACTGCGTTGGTTACCCGTGATGTCCCGGAAGCAGCCACGATTATGGCACCGCGCAGCTACCCGAAGGTGGAGTCGTGAAGATCAAAATCGTTGGAATCAATTACTTTCCGGAATTGACTGGCATAGCTCCGTATACCACGGGGATGGCGGAAGGGTTGGCCGCATGCGGGCACAACGTTAATGTGGTCACTGGTCTGCCGCACTATCCGGAATGGCGGATTCACGACGCATATCGCTCTAGGCGGTCATACCGGGAGATCGTCAACGGAGTGACGATTGACCGGTTGAGGCATTATGTTCCCCGCAACCCCAGCCCGCGCAACAGGATTCGCATGGAAGCGAGCTTCGCCAGAGCAGCGCTGCTCAGAAAGTTCGACCGGCCGTCGGTTGTCATCGCCGTGAGTCCGGCGCTCTTAGCGACGGCTGGCGTCGTCGCCGCCGCCCGACTACGAAGAATACCCGTTGGAGTCGTCGTCCAAGATCTGTACGGCAAGGGAGTTGTCGAGACCGGTGCGATGGGCGGTAAGTCGGCTGACTTGGCGGCTCAATTCGAGGCGAGGGTGTTGCGCGGGGCCTCGGGAGTGGCTGTCATCCATGACCGCTTCGCCACCAGTCTCAACGCGGTCGGCATTGACAACTCCGCATTGACGATTATTCGTAACTGGACACATCTCGGTGTCTCGGACAGTCCGACATCTGACGAGTCGATGAGAATACGTCGACAATACGGGTGGGGTGTTGATGAACTGATTGTCGTGCATGCCGGAAACATGGGGGTCAAGCAGGGCTTGGAGAATGTGGTTGCCGCCGCCAGGCTGGCCGCCACTGAGATGCCGGCAGGAACGATTCGGTTCGTCCTGCTCGGCGATGGAAACCAGCGGCGCAGACTCCAGCAGGTCGGAGAGGGTATTCCCTCGCTTGAGTTCATCAATCCATTGCCGGACAAGGCATTCCGCGATTTCCTGCACACGGCGGACATTCTGCTGGTTAACGAGAAGCCCGGCGTCGGGGAAATGGCTGTGCCGAGCAAGCTCACTACCTACTTCATGACCGGCAAGCCGGTCGTGGCCGTAACAGATCAGTCGAGTGCTGCCGCCGGTGAAGTCCGGGCCGCCGGAGCCGGTGTGATTGTCGCGCCCGCCGACCCGCGGGCCTTGCTCGACGCAACGGTGACCATCGGCAGCAACAAAACCGCGGCCAAGCATTTCGGGGAAGCGGGCAAGCGATACTCACGGGAAATGCTCGACCGCGGCAGTGCCATACGCCGCTACGAAATATGGTGCAACGAACTGGCCGCCTCTTCGTCGGAAGCGGTCTGCCGTTCGTGACATGGCGTGCCGGGGTTTACTCGTCATCAGGGGCCTGCTGGTCGAGCATCCGAGAGGCGTACCCACAGCACGGTAGGAAGGACTATTCACGGTGGGTTGCCGACCGCTACCCAGATCGTTGCGGTGGCTGCCGGAAGAACCAGGATTGTCATCGCATTGCCTCGTTTCAGCCTGCCCACCATGATCGGATGCGCGCACTATCCACGCCGCAGCGGTCTGATAGAGCTTCCATGCCATTTAGAGGCAACGTCAAATGTCCGAAACTCACTGCGTGCCAAGATAACCGAGGTCCAAGCCGGCCAGCAGTGGGTTTGAGTGATATAAACGGCAGTTCACC
>DATATO010000191.1:0-4303 GCA_036268755.1 Mycobacteriales bacterium
GACCTGCGCAGGTAGAGCCGGATCAAATCCGACACCGCTATAGCATGCCAGCACGGTGTCTCGTACGTCATAACCGTGTCGAGCCAGTAGTTCTCGTGCCCGTTTGAGTCGGTCTAGGTGACGCTGACTCATGGTTTCCCCCCACTTAACCTCCCCCAGCGAGAGCACACGTCGTGGCTCATTCGGAAGAGCGGGAGCCATGACCACCACGTCGATCTCGATCTGACTGCGCTCAGCGGGATCGGCTACCACACCCGAGCCCACCTCCCCCGGTAGCGACCCAAAAACTTCCGGGGCGCTACTGAGCGCGAATTCCCGACATAGCTGCTCGAACTGCGGCCCGAGTAGCTGAGCCGAAAAACGCGGCTGAGCATCCTGCCACACGAGCGAGGCACGCCGAGATTCCAACAACCCCCATTGTGGACGCATGACAACGTGGTAGAACGCGACAAGTGGATCAGCTATTCGATAACGAGGGCGACCGGAGCGGAACAGATCGGGCTCTCGACGGATAAATCCGCAGTCCTCGAGCACATTCAAGTGGTGGCCAATATCGGCCGCCTTTCTACCAATGTAATTGGCAATGCCACCTCTGGTGTTATTCCCGTGAGCCACTGCCGCAAGGACAGACTGGTACAGCGCAGGGTCTCGGACCTCGGATACATCCTCTTCCAATAAGTAACGCGCCTCACGAAATAGGGGGTTGGCCGGGTTAAGCACCGTTCGCAGCACCCAGTCATCAAAGTCGGCGACGCTGCGGGGCGAGTCCTCGCCGACGAACTGCCGATAGGCAGGCGTGCCCCCGACCACCGCATTGAGCAAGGCCGCAAGTTTTGGATCCCCGAGCTGCCAAAACTGGGCAGTTGTCCGATAGTCGAATGGGCGAACCACTAGCTCTAGACTTGCCCGGCCCCGAAGTGGCGCATTTCCCGCCAATATCCGCCCCATGACCGACAGCGCAGATCCGCAGAGAAGCAGCGATATCTGCTTCCGGTCGGCCACACCTTGATCGATTTCCCGCTGCAGGATCGAGGGAAGCGCTGGCGATGACGAGACTAAATACGGGAATTCGTCTATGACAATCGGACCGGTGATACCGCTGTTATTCGAGAAAAGATACCGAATGCCGTCGTCCCAGCTGGTCAATCGAGGCGGCACGGAGATCGCTAGGCGTTGACCTATTGCGTCGGCAAACAGCCGCAATGATTCCGCCTGGGTAGCCTGTGTGGCACTGAAGTAAAAGCCGCCAGTTTCTCGTGCAAGCGCCTCCACTAGGTACGTCTTTCCTTGCCGCCGTCGGCCGGTCACCACTCCCAGCTCTGGACGAGAGGAAGCCCGGGACGCGAAGGCCGACAAGGACTGCCACTCGAAGTCACGGTCAAAGATTCGGCTTGGTTTAGAGATCACAAGCATTCCAGAATGTAGGAGTATACTTCGACGAAGTATACTCCCACATTCATTCTATTCGGAAGCTGCAGAGACCGAACCCAGAGTCAGCGAAGTTCAGGCACAAAACGCTATTAGACACTGGCGTCCTACTGGCGCGCGCTAAGCCGCTGGTAGCACCACTCGGTCCCTGAGGTCACGTTCATTGCAGCGAACGGGACCTCTAGAGTGTCCCGCTATGACGTTCCGCTCCACCTGGTTGCGCAATTGCGCATATCGAATCTTTTATCGATTGCCACTTCGGGCACGTGGCCACCTCGTGCGCCGACTTACCCCGAATTACACCGTCGGCGCGGTGGCGGTGGTGCGAGACGAACATCAGCGGGTGCTGCTCGTCCGCCAGCCCCACAATCACGGTTGGTCGTTGCCGGGGGGCTTGGCCGAACGCGGCGAGGCCCCGCCGCAGACCGCCGCCCGGGAGCTCTACGAGGAGGTGGGCATCAGCATGCCCCCGGAGGAGCTAAAACCCGGTTACCCCAGCGCCCGGGTCAACCCCAGATCACAGCAGGTGGACATGATATTCACGGTCACGGTGGAATCGGACGTGGAGTTGCGCACCGATCCGGCGGAAATTGTGCGCGCCGAGTGGCATGCCCCAGATCGGCTTCCGCGGCTGACCGGTCCGACCGACCAGCTACTGCGACTGTGTGGGGTGATCGATGGCTGACCGCATCCACGGCGGGCAGTGCTGCGCGATCGTGCTGGCCGCCGGCGAGGGAACGCGGCTCCGGCCGCTCACGCTGCGGACCCCCAAGCCGCTGCTGCGGGTCGGCGGGATAACGCTGCTCGACCGCACGCTCGCCGACGCCGCCGGGCTGGGCCTGACAGGTCCGGAGGAGGTCACGGTAAATGCGCACTACCTCACCGACCAGGTGGCGGCGGCGGTCGGCGACCGCGCCCGGCTGCTGCGCGAACCGTACCCGTTGGGCACGGCCGGAACCGTGGCCGCGCTGGCAGACTGGGTGGCAGCCCGCGACGCGGTCATCTTCAACGCCGACGCCTACCGTGCCGGCGGTTCCCTGCTGGAGCTGACAAAGCCCGCAACCGGCCGGGCGAGGCTGCTCGTCGTTCGCGACACCGAACGGCCGGACTTCGACGGCCGATGGCGGTTCGCCGGTGCCTCGCTGCTGCCGTGGCAGCTTGTCAGGCGGCTCGCCGACACGCTGACCCCGGGCCTCACCGCGCCAGGGCTGTACGAGCACGTTTGGCGGGACGCGCATGCCGCAGGCGAGCTGGAGTTGGCCGAGTACAGCGGTGTGTTCATCGACTGCGGCACACCCGACGACTACGCCGCCGCCAACCGCCACGCAGACGCCACCGCATAGGTTCGGGCCCCCGCTTCCGGCATTTTGTGAAGAAATGTCGGTGACATTTCTTCACAAAATGCCGTGGGCCCGCGTTCGACTAGTGAGTCGCAGCGTCTGTGCGCTTGGCAACGTCAGTGCTCGGCTCGGGGCGCTCGGGTTCTTCGAGCTCGCGGAAGAATCCCTTCGGTGCCTCGCCTCCGACGCCCAGCTTGTTCATCTTCTTGGGCACGGGCGCCTGCTTGTAGGCCTGCTCCGGATCAAGGTGGCCGTGGCCGTCATCGTGCTCGGCGTCCACGGTCCCCGGCAACGGCTGGTGCACCTCGACGAACTCGCCGTGGGGCAGCCGCATGATCGTGCCGGTCTCGATGCCGTGCACCAACGTCTGCCGGTCATGCTGCTGCAGACCGAGACAGACCCGATGCGTGACGAAGTAGGCCAACGGCGGGAGAACGATGAGCGCGATACGCCCCGCCCAGGTCATGACGTTGAGGCTGATGTTGAACTTGTCGGCGATGATGTCATTGCCGCCGGAGATCAGCAGCACCGCCATGAACGCCAACGCCATGGCGCCGATGGACGTACGCCACGGCACGTCCCTAGGTCGCTGCAGCACGTTGTGATGCCCGCGGTCCTTTACGAACTTGGCCTCCAGGAACGGCCACAACGCGGCAATGGTGAACACCACGCCCGGCAACACCACCGTCGGCCAGAACACCGCGGGAACGGTATGCCCGAAGGCGCGGATCTCCCAGGCGGGCCATAGCCGAGTGGAGCCGTCAAGCCAGCCGACGTAGAAGTCGGGTTGCGAACCGGCCGAGACCACCTCGCCCTTATACGGCCCGAACAACCAGATCGGGTTGATCTGGAACCAGCCACCCAGCAGGGCCAGGACTGCGAACGTGAGCATGAAGAACCCGCCGGCCTTGGCGGCGAAGCCCGGCACCATGCGGTGACCGACCACGTTGGCGTTGGTCCGACCGGGCCCGGGCAGCTGGGTGTGCTTCTGCTTCACCAGCAGCGCCATGTGCACCGTGATTAGGGCAAGGATCAGGGCCGGGATGATCAGCACGTGGGCGATGTAGAGCCGCGGCACGATCTGGTCGCCGGGAAACTCACCGCCGAAGATGGCGAACGCCACCCAGGAACCGATCAATGGAATGGCCAGGATGATCGCGCTGACGATGCGCAGCCCGGTACCGGAGAGCGCGTCGTCGGGAATGGAGTAGCCGGCGAAGCCCTCGGCCAGACCGAGGATCAGCAGGGTGATACCGACGAGCCAGTTGAGCTCACGCGGCTTGCGGAACGCGCCGGTGAAGAACACCCGAAGCATGTGGATGACGATCGAGGCCATGAACAACAAGGCGGCCCAGTGGTGGATCTGCCGCATGATCAGGCCACCGCGCACGTCGAACGAGAGGTCCAGCGATGTGGCATACGCCTTGGACATCTCGATGCCCTGCAACGGCGTGTAGCTTCCGTGGTAGACAACTTCGGTCATCGAGGGGTCGAAGAACAGGGTCAGGAAGGTGCCGGTCAGCAGCAGGACGATG
>DATATO010000192.1:0-1829 GCA_036268755.1 Mycobacteriales bacterium
GAAGGTGAAACGAGCTGTTATCTATGAGATGATCTGCGGCACAAGCTACTTCGTTTCGTGATACTCACTACGTCGCAGACGGGTTCGAGTTGGACCCCTCAGGGCGCTTGTCCGGCAAGTCGAACATATGTTCTAATGGGATCTTGCCGCCGGCCCGCTCACTGCGGGCGATATTCAGGAGGAGAACGCCACAACGATGACTGTAGACACAGTGACAGCAGAAGCGCCCCACGCCGACCTCGACACACCCGACGTCTGGGTTCCGTCCGTCGAGAGCACCTCGCCTGGGAATACGCCGGCGCCGGACGCTGAAGCGTCCACCGAGAGGAAGCCGAGGAAGGCCCCGGCCAAGAAGACGGTCGGCAAGAAGACCAAGACTGTCGAGCTGACTCTCACTGTCACCGGCAGCGCCGACGGCGAATGGCGCGCGGAGCTCAAGCAGGGCGCCAGTTATCTGGCCCGCAACCTCGCTGTCGCGGCCGCCGCGGTCTCTCGGGCAGCAAAGGAATTGCATGAGGACCTCTCCAACCCGATCGACGAGGTCATCGAAGAGGCGCGCTCCCAGCAGGCCGCCAGGGTCGCCGCCCTCGAAGCCGAGCTAGACGCCGCCCGCAAGGCCCTCGCGGACTTGGACTCAGCTCCCTGAACAAACCCGCTCCCCTACGCCAGATTTGAAGAGAGCGTGCAACGAAGGCGAAATTGGTGGCGCAACGGCAGCCGCCTTGCGATCAACGAGCTCATGCGTGTTTTATGAGGACTCCCCGGTTTCAGCCGAGCGCAACGCCAACAACGTCTCACGCAACTCTCCGAATCGATGTTCCCCCAACACATCGCGCCAACGCTTCTCCAATTCAAGTGCGGTGGAACGCATCACGCGTAGTGCATGGCGGCCCCGCGGCGTGAGCTCGATGATCCGTGCACGGGCGTCGGAGGGGTGAGGCCCTCGAACGACATAGTCGTGCCGTTCCAATGCGGCCACCGCCTGAGCCACGGCCTGCCGGCTGACCCTGAGCCGGTCAGCCAAATCTGATGCGTGCAAACCGCCGGCCGCCAGCGGCACCAGGGCAACCGCTTGCCCGGGCCGGATCCCGTCGAGCCCGGCGGCCGCGAATGCCGCCCCCAAGCGGGGCGCTCCAGATGCGGCGACCAGATTCACCAGTGCCGGGACCGTCGGCTCCCACTTGGCATCTCGCACAGCTCGCATGGCCTAACAGTGTGCCACTTCCGCCACAATTGACAAGCAGCTTGTCAAATATTGGTAGGGCTGCCACGATGGGGACATGCGATCTGGATACTTTCGGGCAGTTGTCGTGTTTCTCCTCGGAGCCTCGGTCGTGCTACTCGGGGGGTGCATCGGTGGCGGTCATGCACTCGGCGCACCGGGTGCGGGGTCGATCCCGGTCGGGCAGTCCACGCAGACCATCGACGTCGGCGGGGTCAGCCGAACCTTCCATCTGTACCGTCCACCGGGGCTGAGCGACGGTGCGCCGCTGGTGGTGATGCTGCACGGCGGCTTCGGAACCGGGGCGCAGGCCGAACGCTCCTACCACTGGGACAGCGAGGCCGACGCCGGGCATTTCCTGGTCGCCTACCCCGACGGACTCGGGCGCGCCTGGAACGCCGGAACCTGCTGTGGCGAGCCGCAGCGCACCAACACCGACGACGTCGGCTTCATCAATGCCATGGTCGGCGCCATCGAGCAAGAAATGCCGATCGATCGGACGCGCGTCTATGCAACGGGCATGTCGAACGGGGCCATGATGGCGCTTCGCTTGGGTTGTCAGACCGACACATTCGCGGCGATCGCCCCGGTGGCGGGCACGCTGCTG
>DATATO010000193.1:0-7265 GCA_036268755.1 Mycobacteriales bacterium
CGACGGCAATGTGGGGATCGGCGGCGATCCCGACGGTCTGCTGCGTCGATGCATGCAGTTGGTTGCGCCCGGCGGGCGGATCATCGTCGAGGTGGATCCCGCGGATGTGGATCGAGCCTATGAGGCCTATCTTGTGGATTCCGACGGTCGCAGCGGTGACCCCTTTCCGTGGGCGCAACTGGGGTTTCCGGCGCTACGGCGCCGAGTCGAAGCGCTAGGTTTCAGCTGTGTCCACCGTTGGGGGGTCGGAGGCCGGTCCTTCGGTGAGGTCGGTCGTCTGTCCCACGCCTAGTTTCCAGATTTGCGATGCTACTGCCGTAGGTTAGGTCCCGACGGCCCAAGTTTCCTGAGGAATTTCGGACGTAACCCCAGCTTGCGGCCTCCAGGTTGTGCCTGCGGTGCCGAGGGCAGTGCTATGGCAGTCGGTGCGCCGCCAAGAGCCGCCGATTCGTACATTTTATCCACGATGTGGATGGATCTGCGTGCCATTTCCGTGGTCATCATTGGCTCACTACCGGTGAGGGCGGCATTGAGGTAATCGGCCCACATCGCGGCGAACTCACGGCTTCGCACTCGAGCGTCGGTGAGATCGACGTTCTCCCAGATTTGGGAATTGGCCCGCTGCCATTGCAGGACCTCGATACGGCGGTTCTGCGGTCCGGTTCGGAACGAGCGCAGTTTTCCCTCCGTGCCAATGATCTCCAGGTTGTGCTCCGAGGGCAGGCTGCCCCGCTCTAACGTGTGAAACAGGAGATGGCGGACGCCATTGGCATAGGTGAAGGTGCCGTCGGCAGTTCCGTCCGGCGCCAACATGTTTGTGTCGGGCCGTTTGTGGGTGTTGATGTTCACCGAGGCGATATCGCTGCCCACCAGCAGCGGTCCCATGTATGTCTGATGCTCCGCCTGGGTACCGATCACTCCACGTTCGTCGGTCCGGATAGACGGCATGCGGTTGAGAAGTTCCTCCCCCTCGAGTCCCTCGGATTTGATGCACAGCACGGTGCCGACCGCCCCATCGGCGATCATTTTTCTCATAGCTTTCATGGCGTCGGTGTAGGCCCGGTTTTGCACTATAAATAGGCGCCCGTCGGAGGCCGTCTCGGCCTCGACCATCAGGTCGCATTCGGACAGGTTATTGCCCATGGGCTTCTCGCACGTCACGTCTTTATCGGCACGCAGCGCCTGGATGACGAGTTCCGCGTGGGAATCGGGGGGCGTGATCACTCCGACAAATTCGACAGCTTCGATGAGAGCGCCGGCGTGGGGGTATACCCGTGCGATGCCATATTGTGCCGCGACGCTTTCCGCCTTCTCCGGGATCAGGTCGCAGATACCGGCGACGCTGATGCTCAGCTCGGCGAATCCTGCGAGATGGGCATGAACGGCATTACCTGCGCCAATAAGTCCTATTTTGAGGGTATTTAACATACTCGACTTTAACCGAAGGGAGGAGATCCCGCGAGATTCGTTGGGAAATGTGCTGCCGTCCAACAACCCGATCCCACCGGGCTGCTGGCCGCCGCCCGACTGGAATCGCCCATCATTCCAGCGCGACCTCACCATCCACGCCGCCCTCCAGGTTGTGACGGCGTTTGACGTCTTCGCCTGGACGCGGTGCGGCCCATCGGACTAGGTCCCCACTGCCGGCCGTGAGGCGCAGAACGGGTCCCAGTCAGGCCTCGAACAGGTAGCTAGCCGCCGTTAGGAGCGCACGCATAAAAATAGCCGGACTGGGTATCAGCATGGCAGGATTCGCCAGCCGCGGCTGCTGCTCTAGGCTGGCGTTACATGTGACACCCGTGTCCGGGTGCCACCGAGCTGAACCTCAGATGCAGATGGGGGTGTGACCGTGAGCGTCACGTCTGAGCAGGGCGCTGCCGCGGAGCAGAACAACGACGACCGCAGCATTGCAGGCCTGATCAAGCACGCGTCCGAGCAGGTGTCCATTCTCGTGCGTGAGGAAATCAAGCTCGCCAGCCTCGAGATGTCCAAGAAGGGCAAACTAGCCGGTCGCAGTGTGACCCTACTGATCGTGGCCGCACTGCTGGCGGTGTATGCGATCGGTGTGCTGATCGTCGCTGCCGTCCTGGGTGTAGCCCTCGTATTCGATCCATGGCTTGCGGCGCTGATCGTCGGCGGCGGGTTGCTGCTGATCGCTGTGCTCTTCGGCCTCATCGGTGCCAAGAGGCTGGGCTCGGCTTCGCCGCTTCCCAAGCAGGCAATCCGGAGCATCAAAGCCGACGTCAGCGCGCTGAAGGGCGCTCCCGAGGGCGACTGATCGCGTCTTTACGCAATGGCAGAGGACTTAGGTAGATCTCATAGAAGGAAGTTGTGATGGCCCTGCTGTCCGCAAGTGAGCTGAAACAGACCCAGCGCAATATCGAGCAGGCCCGCGCCGAGCTCAGCGAAGCCGTTCAGGCGTTGAGCGAGCGCCTGAATGTCAAGGCTCGGCTGTCGCGCGGCGCTCGGCAGCGTGGGCGTCAGGTTGCCGACTTCAGCAAGCAGAACACCAGAGGCATTGTGATCGCGGCCGCGGCCTTGGCGGCCGTCGTCGGTGTCGCCGTCGTGTGGCGGAGGTCGAGATGAGTCTCTGGTTCAAGCCGGTCAGCCTGGTTGCCGGTCTCACCGCCGGCGCGGTCGCGGCCATGACGTTCCGCCAGACCTGGAAGCTGGTCGCCGGTGACGATGAGGCACCCGACGCCACCGATGAGGAGCGCGGCTGGGGCGAGGTCATTGCCGCAGCGGCCATCCAGGGCGCGATTTTCGCCATCGTCAGGGCGGCCTTTGACCGCGGCGCCGCCGCCGGGGTGCGACGACTCACCGGCAGCTGGCCGAGCTAGCGTTTGGGGCCGGGGGCTGGCGTCTTTCGGCTCTCGTGCCCCAGCATGCGGCTGGGTGCAGTTCTCGGCTGTCGAGTCGTTGTGCCGCGCAGTCGCCGAACCCGCGCCCCGTACACCTTCCCGGCTGACTCGGCGAGCTGCGGCGGGATGGTCGCATCCGGGTAGTTGCTGTTATGGAAGGTGACCGCTCGCCGGTATTTCGCCTCGGGTGCCTCCGGCGTCCACCCACTCACCACTTCATGCAGTTTGTCGAGTTCCCCGGCGATGTGGGCCGGCAGTTCGGGGTGTTCGCCGTCGGACAATGAACGGAAGAATTGTTTGTCGCGGGGAATGACGCAGGCCACGTGGTGGTGGACGCGGTCGGTGATGAACGCCAGATCGTCGTCGTCCTCCACCTGATTGGCTACCACCACGATGTTGGGTACGCTGAGTTGCTCGTAGGCCGAGGTGATCTGTCGGTAGGCGTCGACGCTCTCCGCCGTGGGCTCGACAACGACAAAGGCGCCGTCGGCGATAGAGGGCATGCCGCTGGTGGCGTTGTCGTTGCCGGCCATCATGTCGGCCACGATCAGCTCGTCCGTAGCCGTAACGGTGTGCAGGCCGAACCGCAATCCCGCCCCTATCAGAAAGTGGTTGCAGTGGTTCAGCTGTTCTTCCGGCGGCAGCTCGCCGGTCCGCATACTCACCACGCCGTTGTCCTGCACCGCGTGCGCGGCGGCCACCAGGGGATTGGTCCGGGGTGAGGCGCCATGAAACAGCGGCGAGCTTGGGCTCGGCGGGGTGGATTTGGGCGCCCCGAGCGGGTCGTCAATGTAGTTGTTGGTGCCGTACAGGGTCTGCTTGTGTTCCTCGATCGCCTCAATGAGTGGCGCGGGTTCCGCCGCCCCCGCGAATTGCCTATGCAGAGCCTGATTAGTGTCGCAGTCCAGCCCCACCGCATGTCCGCCCTTACGGACATGAGTGCTGAGAAGCTGTGCCGTGACAGTGGTCTTGCCCGAACCACCCTTGCCCGCGGACAGGATAAGCACGACATCTCCCTCGTTATTGGATATTACAAATGAAAATCATTATCAAATTACCATGGGCGGTCGTCGAGGAAGCAAGGCAGTGTGCCGCGACCGCTTTCGTCTTGCGCTGTGCGCGGCTACTGTGCGGATAGTGGGCAATTATTAATCAGACGGAAGTAGCTCGCCTGGGCAGCCCTAATCCTGCGATATGGGCTACTTCCGGGGGACGATCGACTCTGTACGACGAGGTGACCGTGGAGACGGTCACGCCTAACGGGCGGTGTGATTCGTGAGTGATATCTCGGACGGAGCGGCGATGCAACGGTCACTGCTCGGCAAGCTACTCGTGGCGAGTCCGCTGCTGCGCGATCCCAATTTCGAACACTCGGTGGTGCTTTTGGTCGCCTACGATGACGCCAGCGCGTTGGGCGTGGTGCTCAATCGGGCCACCGAAGTGGAGGTGACAGCAGTCCTGGACGGTTGGGAAAGTTTCGTGGCGGCTCCGTCCGTGGTGTTTGAGGGCGGCCCGGTGCAGCCGGAGGCCGCTATCTGTGTGGCGCGGAGCCGCCCGGACTTCGACGTCGAAGGCTTCAGCCCCTTCATGGATCGGATTGGCACCCTCGATGTCTCCCGGGAGCCTGAGAGTTTCTCCGGCCAACTAGACCGCCTCCGGGTTTTCGCCGGATATGCCGGCTGGGAAGCCGGACAGCTCGAGGCCGAGATAACGGAAGGCGCCTGGTTTATCTGCGACGCTCTACCCGGTGACCCCTTCGTGCCGCAGCCGGACGATCTGTGGTCGATGGTGCTTCGTCGGCAATCGGGTTTACTCGCGGCCGTGGCGTTTTTTCCACCGGATCCCGCGCTCAACTGAGCTTCGGGGAGGCCCACGCCAGGCCGGACCCGTCGCTGTGTAGACTTGCCCGGTCGGTATTAAACAACGGTATGGGGCTGTGGCGCAGCTGGTAGCGCACCACACTGGCAGTGTGGGGGTCAGGGGTTCGAGTCCCCTCAGCTCCACCCATCGCAGTCTTATTAGAACCCTGGCCCAAGAGGGCTAGAGCTGGTGAAACTGCATAATCGTCTGTAGCGCCGCATCCGGTTTCGGGTGTGGCGCTACTGCGTTGGGCATGTAGGGCTGTGCGTGGCCCGGTTGCCCTTGGGGGTCAGCCTTCCTCAGTGGGCCCGGCGACCAGGACTCCTTGATCAAGAGCCGCGAGGAAGGCAAAGGATCCCCTCGACAGGATGTTCGGCAGGCAACGCACGATCAGGTTGAGCAGAGACAGCCGCACGTCCTGATCATTGCAACACTTAGGTGACAACCGGCAACGTCCAGGTCGGAGGCAAAAAGGCGACTCCGAGCTTGCGGCTCGCCGGGAGTGGCTACCGGCGTAGAATCTTCCGCGCAGGTAATCAGCGGTGATTACGCATGGAGGATGGTGTGGCGACGAAATTTCCTTTCGCGGAACTTACCTCCAATCAGCTGTCCTTCACGGAGCGTGATGAGCGCTACCGACGGCTTCATGAATGGCCAGATTCCACCTATCTTCATGACTCCGGCCTGCGGATGGTTTGGAAGTACGACGACGTGCGGGAAGTGTTGGAAGCCGAGACCGTTGGAATCTCCAACGTCAACTCGCTGGATCCACTGGTCGGCTTTCTGGGGATCATGGCTAACGTGCGGGCGATCCCGCATTTTCTACGGCACTTAGTGCCGCTGCCGGCGAAGGCAACGGCGAATTTGACCGACGACGAACTGCACAAGAGTGTATGGGAGACCATGGCCGGTCCAACGGGTCATTTCACGATTTCGGCCCAGGACCGTGCGAAGCATGCCGCAACTATGGCCGACCACTTTCACCACTCCGTCCACGGCCTCGGCTACCAGGCGGGCCGTGGAGCAGAGCTCGACGTTACGGCGTTATCGATTGCGTTCGCCGTTCGCGTCACTGGTGAGACGGTCGGATTGCCTTCAGTGGACTGGCCGCGAGTGGCGGTGTGGAGTGGCGCCCAGTCCGGTCTGCTCGGCCAGCGGATGCGCGGCCGTGAACTGGCGACCGCCGTGGGGGCACTTGGTCAGTTATTCACGGTAAGCGCTAAGGCCATCAGGGGACAAAATGGTGTCAAGAGTTTCGCGAGCTGCTTGCAGGATGCCGGCATTCCCCGCCGAGTCGCCGTTGCCGCCATGGCCAATTCACTTGCGGCCGGCGTGCACACCGTGAGTGGAAGTATTCAACAAGGAGTGCAGCGGCTGCTGAGCGATCCCCAACGAGGGTGGTGGGACATGCTCGGCAATCCGGAGAACGCCAAGCCCGTCAGCAGCAAGGTCCTGCAGCTTGATCCCGGTCTGGTGGCCTGGAAGCGGCGCGCGCTCAAGCCGGTGACTCTGAAAAGCGGCACCAGAGTCGCCTCTGGGCAGGTGCTGGCGATGTTCGCCGCCGCCAATCGAGATCCGGACGCATTCAAGGATCCGCTGGATATGGTCAGCGGCGGCAAGTTGCCGCTGACATTCGGATTCGGCAAGCACGTGTGCCCTGGCAAGCAGTTAGCCAACGTGGCAATCGAGGTATTTCTGCGGGAACTTCACGAACTCGCGCCCGCGGCCAGGCTGTCATCAGAGCCGAAGCCGCCAAGCTCGCGCAAGGCGGACCTGTTGTTCAGTGGCGCCGACGTAGCAATCACGGTCTGACGCCGGGATCACGTTGGGGGCGCAATGTCGACGGAGATGGCCGACCACATACTCCGAGTCGCTACGGGATATGGGGGCCAAGGGCGCCCCGGGTGTTCTGACCTAGTTGACGGTCTCCGAAGATCGACCCCTGAATATGTTCCACATCATTTAATATCACGGTCATCACGGCACTCCCGCCGGGCCCACACCAGCGTGTGAGGCCGAAAACACCGTTAAATTTACCGTCCACTATAAGAAGCCCACCCTAGTTCGCCGAGCCTGGGCGCCCGGTGGAGCTGGAACCTGGCAGCCCGCTTGAAGAAGGCCAAACAGTAGATTCAAGCGGGTTGAGTAGGCTAACAACCCGCGCTGCGGTTGCTAAGCTCCCCGCGGAATCCAACTCCTCGGCTGCCTTTCCGAAAGATGTAAGATGACGGGCTTTTCGGCACGGCAGATGCTGGACGCCATCCGGCGGGAAAACTCCCCATCGGATGTCGGTAACCGGCTGGTATCGCTCATCGCAGCGGGCAAGGCGTCCCTCCAGGTCCTCGCGGCTATCGCGGGGGAGCAAGGCCGCGTCATCGAAAGCGACCTGCGCAGTCTACTGCTCCTATCCGCTCGTTCCGTCGACGCGCCTTTAACCAGCGCTTTCTTTCAGACCCTCGCGCATGGCGAGGGTATTGCCCGCGAGCGACTGGTCGACTACGCCGCCGCATGTGGGTTGGATTCCACTGCCCGTCGCACCTATGA
>DATATO010000194.1:0-1900 GCA_036268755.1 Mycobacteriales bacterium
ACCCCGGTCAAGGAAGCGGTGCAGCCCGGACGCCGAATCACCACACTGCGACATCACGAGCTCGGAATGTCGGTCCGGTCGGCGATGATCTCAGCGCCTATTGTCGGCTCGTGACCGATCCAGCTGAGCGCGCCGTCGTCATCCATACCGACGGCGGCTGCCGGCCCAACCCGGGCCCCGGCGGATGGGGCGCGGTGCTGCGCCACGGCGAGCACGTCCGGGAGATGTGCGGCGGCGAGTCCGGCGAAACCAGCAACAACCGAATGGAATTGACCGCGCCGATCATGGCGCTGGAGGCGCTCACCCGGCCCGTGGTGGTCCACCTCTACACCGACAGCACCTATGTGCGGAACGGCATCACCAAGTGGGTGCTCGGCTGGGAGCTCAACGGCTGGAAGACCGCCGCCAAGCAGCCGGTGAAGAACGTCGACCTCTGGCAGCGGCTTCAGGTGGCCTGCGCGCAACACCAGGTCGAATGGTTCTGGGTGAAGGGGCACTCGGGAGTCGCGGACAACGAGTTGGCCGACGAGCTGGCGACCCGGGGCCTGCTGGAAGCGAGCTACTCACGCACCACTGGCTGAGTGCAGTATTCGAAGTGTGCGGTATTCGCCTGGGACCGCAGGGTCAGGATGTGTCGTGGGGGGTATAGAGCATCACCCAGTGGTCGCGTTCGGGATCGTGCAACACCTCGCTGTCGAAACTCAGCCAGCCGCGGGTCGGGTGGCGCAGTCGCTTGACCGCTGACCGCCGCGCGCCGACATCACATCGCTCCCAATGGGCGCGGAATGCTGTGCTGGTTGTGGACAGCTCGGCGAGCAGGGACTGAAGATACCCATCGTCCGGGTACCGACTCAGCGCCAAGCGGAGTTGAGCCGTCGACTCGCTTGCGAGCTGGTCGGTCCCGGCCTCGCCGAGGACGTCGCGAAGTGGCGCAGCCGTGAAGCACTGGTAGACGATGTTGCGGCCATACGGTCCGCCGAGCGAGAGCGGCCCGAAGAATTCTGCTGCGGCGGCATTGTGCGCCAACAGGTCCAAGTGTCCGTCGTGAACGGTGATCGGCATGATGTCATCGAGACTGCGCATCAACCGCAGCAGGCCCGGTCGTACCTCGGTGTCGGGAGCGTCGGGTTCGGGGGGCAATTCACCGGCGAGTCGAAACAAGTGGGCTCTTTCGACGTCCGAGAGGTCGAAGGCTCTGGCTAAGGCCGCCAGAACCTCGCGCGAAGGACGCGGCGCACGCCCCTGCTCGAGACGTGTGTAGTACTCGACGGAAATTCCGGCGACGTCGGACAGCTCCTGGCGGCGCAGCCCCGGAACCCGCCGGTGTGACGTCCGCGCGCCGCCCGGCCGATCCGGGGGCGCCATCTGGGCACGACGCCGACGCAGGTACTCCCCGAAGTCCGCCCGGTCACTATTCGTCACGTGGCCGCCACGTCACCATTGTGCCTTCGTTCATTTGCGGCGGAGCCCTAACAAGCATGGCCCTGCCGATACCAGGCTCGACGAGGCCTTCCCCGCCCGAGCGAGGTTCCCGCATATTCAGCGCATGAGCGGAACCAACCAGACCATCGTCATGACTGGGGCCACGCGGGGAATCGGTTTCGAAGCGGCGCGGGACATCCTGCGCCGCAGTCCCGCGATTCAGCTGGTGCTTCTAGCCCGTGAAACCTCCGGCGCCGAGATACTCCCCCGCCTGCATGAGATTTCACCCGAGGTCTCGATGATCGACACCGATCTCGCAAGCAGGGCAAGCATCGAGACTGCCGCAGCACAGCTGGAGGACCGCTTCGACGCAGGCGAGCTTCCCGCTCTGCGAGGCATCGTCTGCAACGGCGGCGTCCACCTCGACGACGCACTCCACACCACCGTCGACGGGTACGAGACGACCTTCGCCGTCAAC
>DATATO010000195.1:0-10623 GCA_036268755.1 Mycobacteriales bacterium
ACTGAGTCGTGTATTTAGTCGTCCGCATTTAGATCCGCCATTAGGTCATCTACGCTCTTAAAGGACCGTAGACCACCACGGCGAGCTTCCTTCATTGCAGCAATAGTTGTCTCGTTAGGTACGAGCAGTTCGAAGGGCAAAGCCCGTTCGTGGGCAACTCGGGTTAGCAGCAGGCGAAACGCATCCGACACGGTAAGTCCGATTGCATCCAACACGGCCTCTGCCTCGACCTTGGTGTGCTCATCGATTCGAGCACGTACAACCGCATTCGTAGTCATAGTCACACCCCTATCCGTGAGCTATGTTGTAGCCCAAAAATACAGATTTTCAATCCAAATGCCTCGTCACTGAAAGTAAAAAGGATGGGCTCCCTAGATCCTTAGTTAGGGCCGGAGTACTACTTTGTTCAGGTTCTGCCGGGCCTCGATGATCTGGTGCGCCTTGGCGGCATCGGCCAGGATGATCTCGGCATGGACCAGGGGCGCAACTGCCCATCCAACACGAGCCCCATAACTCTTCGCCGTGCCGATCGTAGGTCTCACGCTGGGTCTTCACGAAACGCGCCATAATGAAGCCGGTGAGGGTCTTGGCTCCGGCGAGAAGGTCGAAGTACCTCGGGACCGCCATGCTCATAGAAGCGAACTCGTCACACATCGTCTCCAGTTAGCCCTGTCCGTTACGCTTTTTACCGACTGGCCATGCCTCATGCGTCAAAGGTGCACTGTTGAGTCGATCGCGGCGGCGGCGCCAGTCCGGCTGGAATGTGTCCATGAGCTTGGTGAAGCGCTCGCCGTGGTTGCGTTCGAGTAGATGCGTCATTTCATGCACGACGATGTACTCCAGGCACTCCGGGTGCTTCTTGGCAAGCTCGACGTTGAACCAGAGATGCCCAGATTCTCGGTTGCAGGAACCCCATTTGGTTTTCATGCGCCGGATGCTCCAGCGGGACACCGAAACATTGACGACCGGCTCCCAACGGGTGATGAGCGGGAGAACTGCCCTTCGCAACTGTCCCCGGTACCAGGCGCCGAGGACCTCGGCTCGCCTTTCGGTCGTTTCGCCTTCCGGGGTATACAGCAGGAGGCGATCCCCATCGAGTTCGCAGTGCGCCCTGCCGGGTCGCTCCACGACTTTGAGCCGAAATCGAAGACCCCAAACATAATGGGACTCCCCCGTGACCATCTCTCGCTTCGACTGGCGAACCGCTGCTTGGAACCGCGTGCGCTGCTTCTTGATCCACGGCAGTCGTTGGATGACCGCCAGACGCACCTGGTCGCCGTCGAAGCGTTGGGGTGCCGCCACCCGCACCCGACCCAGCGGTGGATAGACCCCGATATGGACGTGCTTGATGTCCTTATAAACGACATCGACCTCTATGTCTCGCACCTTGAGGTAGCCGCTAGTGATACTCATGGCGGGCCTTCACCAACTCAAACAGCTCGTCAAGCCGTTCGAACCCTTCCGGAAGCGACTTCGAAAGCTCCCGCTTGAGGATCTTCTCCTTGGTCGGGTTGCCCAGCCAGGAGTCGGGTTTGGTGAGCCGAATAACGGTATCCACCTCCACGGCTTGCTCTACCGAAGGCCGGAAGAAATCGACAAGGGCGCGACGCGCGCCATTGTCAGCCCACGCCGGGTAGCCGTTCTCGGATTCGCCCTTGCCTACTTTGGTTGCATGTTCGACCAGCATTTTGAGGAGCTCCTTATGGTTCCGGGCGCCCCTGCGGCGCTCCTCCAGAATGCTGTCGAGGAGCTGTGACATTTTTTCGTAGTACCGCGGGTTCATAGCATATTCGTCGACGATCACCTTACGGATGTTGTTGGCGATGGTCTCCGCGACGGCCTTGGGATCTTTCTTGATGCCCTCGGGCAGCTTGTCGATTGCGCCCTCGCCCAACTCGACGATGAGTTGGATGAGCCCGGTATCGGCAAAGTCCGCCACGACCTCGGACGGCTTTGCGTGGATGTAGGTATCGAGTAGGTGCCGCATGTCGGGCTCGTAGGACTTGAAGTCGACGTTCTCGCCCGCGCCTAACTTCACCTCGGTGCGGACGTTCGCATAGTGGCCGATCTCGGCCTTGATGGCGGCGGCTTCCACCTCGCTGTACCCGGCGGCGGCCATGTCGTTGGCAAGGTTTCCGTAGGCACGGGTGGCGGCGGCAACGGCCTTGTACAGTTCGACCCGCTTCGGCTCGTTTGCCTTGAGTTGCTCGGCGTTACCAGACTCGATGGCGCAGAAGTACGCCTGATACTGCACGGTGTTCTTCGGCGGTGCGACGGGTTCGCATAGTGCTCGAACGGTCTCCAGTGCCTCGTCAAGATTTTCACGGGCTTTCTGTACCCGATCCAAGAGCAGACCCTTGGTGTCCCCCTCCTCGTAGCCGTCCAGCGCCCCGCCGGTGTAGTCGGTGATGACGGTGCGCAGCGAGTTGAACAGGTCCCGGTAGTCGACGATGTAACCGTAGTCTTTGCCATCGCCGTCGAGCCGGTTGACGCGGCAAATCGCCTGAAAGAGGCCGTGGTCCCGCATCTTCTTATCGATGTACAGATATGTTGCGCTGGGGGCGTCGAACCCGGTCAGCAGCTTGTCCACGACGATGAGTAGCCGCATCCGCCCCGGCTCGTTGACGAACCGTTCCTTTATCTCCCGCTCGAACTGATCGACCTTCTTCATGGCCTGGTCCGGTGGTTCGTCGAAGTGATCGGCGAGCATCTGTCGGTAGATCTCGTACTGCCGCAGCTTCTCGGTGGCGCCGTGGCCGGAGTCTTCTTTCGTGATGTCACTCGCTTGAGGTGCGTAGCTGGTGATGATGGCGCACTTGCCCTTGAAACCGGCCTGGCAGAACAGCTCATAGAACTTGCAGGCCTGGTAGATGCTGGATCCAACGAGAATGGCGTTACCACGGCCGCCTTTCAGGCGGGGTCTGGTTTCCATATCGAGAAGGATGTCGTTAACGATCTGCCTAATCCGCGGCTCTGAGCTAATCACCTTCTGCAAAGTGCCCCAACGTTTTTTCAGCGCGGCCTTGGAAAGGTCGGTCATTCCGCTGGTCTTGACGGCGAACCATTGGTCTACCTTCTCGGGCGACATGAGTTCCTGGTCGACGTCACGGGCCTCGTAGCATAGGTCCAATATCACCCCGTCCGTAGCTGCCTCGTCGTATTTGTAGGTATGAATGAAGCGGCCGAACTTCTCGATGGTGGTGGCCTTGTCGGCCTTGAGTAGCGGCGTACCGGTGAAACCGATGAACATAGCCCCAGGCAGCAACTTCTTCATCACGTCGTGCATTTTCCCGGATTGGGTGCGATGCGCTTCGTCCACGAACACGAACAGGTTGCCCTTGAGGCTGAAGTCGGCCGGAAGTTTTGCCGTCAGTTCTTTCAGGAAGTCTCGGCCGGTGTTGTCTCGGGCGGCTTCATCTTCGGGGCCACGGAACTTGTGAATCAGAGAGCAGATCAGCCACGGGGCGCTCAGGCTGAGGGCGGCGAGCAGGTCTGAGCCGCTGGTGCTGCGGTAGATCGATTCGTCGACGCCGTTGAACACCTGCTCGATCTGCTGGTCGAGCTCTTTGCGGTCGGTGATCAGCAGGACCCGGGAGTCGGGTTGGTGTTCCCGGATCCACTTTGCCAGCCACACCATGGTCAGCGATTTGCCCGAGCCCTGGGTGTGCCAGATGATGCCACCCTCGCGCTGCGCGATCCGCTGCTGCGCGGCTTTGACACCGAGGTACTGGTTGTGACGGCAGACCTTCTTCACGCCCGAGTCGAACACCATGAAGTCGTGCACGATCTCCAGCAGCCGAGCCTTGGAGCAGAGCTGGGTGAGGGCCCGGTCGAGTGGTTCGGCGATGTCGGATTTTTCCGGCCATGACAGCCAGTACTTTTCGGAAGTGTCGATGACGGCATAGCGCAGGCCCTCGACGTCGTTGCCGGCGAGCACAAGCTGCACGGTGGTGAAGAATGGCCGGATGAAGTCGGCCTTCTGGTTTCCGATCGTTTGCCGGATGCCTTCGGACACCCCGATCGTGGAGCGTTTCAGTTCGAGCGTCGCGAACGCGATGCCGTTGACGTAGAGCACAACGTCGGGGCGTTTGGCATGGTTGCCCGCGATGGTGACCTCTTCGGCGATGGCGAAGTGATTGGTCTCGGGGTTGGCCCAATCCACCAGCCACACGGTCTCGGTCTGTTCGCCGATGCCGGGCCTTACTTTGACGCCGTAGCGCAACAGGCTGTAGACGTCCCGGTTGGCTTCGTATAGGTCACGGCCGCCGCCGAGTGAGGCCTCGCTTTTCAGCCGGTCGAGCGCCCGGTTGATCAGATTGTCGTCGTAACCGCGGACGCGCAGGTTGCGGGTGAGCAGCTCGATCTCGATGTTCGAATTGCCCTCGCGGCGCTCCCAGTTGCCCAGGTATTCGACACCAAGGGTGCGGAACAGCTCGACGACCCGGTTCTGGGTTTTGCGTTCAACCTGCCCGACGTTGCTCATTCGACCTCCGGAGTGGGGGTTTCCAGGGACTGGAGCTGCCAATCGGCGTATGAAGTGCGCGAGTCGGCTACTTTCCATTCGATTCGGCCATTCGCCGAGCGACCCAGCACGACGGCGGCTGCGGCGCTCGGACTAGCGAACACGTGATCGCGGGTGAAGCGGACCGAGATGCCATCACTGCAGACCGCTAGTGTGCCGTCCTCCTCCAACTTCATCCGCAGGAGTTCGTATCCGCCGCCAACTCCGACCCATGAACTGCGCGCTAACGACCCGGCCCGCACCGTGAACTCGCCGTCGATTTCTTGGGCGGTTGCCTGAATGCGTTCACCAACAAGGGTTAGTTCAAAGATCGGCGAGGGGCGGATGGCAAAGCCCGGCTTACCCGCCGACTTCTGAGCTGCTGGGATGGTCGAACGGAAAATCTGCACCTCAAGCAAGGGTAAGACGCGATGGACTTGGTCGATGAAATACTCCATGCCCGTGATATCCGCTTCGGATAGTGGAGGACGCTGAGGTGTTGTGCCGTTGAGAATCTGGGCTCGCCCCGCTTGACGGGCAATCTCGATCAGCCGGCTTTCCAGGTAGCGGGCATGGGCCTTGGTGAGAGAATCATCTTTGCTGGTGAGTACGACAACCTGGTCCCAGGAATCTTTGCCGCGCCGTTTTACGTCCGCCGCTTGCCGTTTTAGCCGATTGCCGACGTTGTCGGCTTCGCCGATATAGGCAACCCGCTCATCCAGTGCCTCGGGGCCGTCCCCTAACAGGATGTATACGCCCGTTCGATTGCTCTCTGGTCGTTTCAGCAGGGCCGGCAGATAAGGACGAGACGCGGCCATAACATGAACGGTCCAGCTTCTGATCTCAGCGATGAGCAGCCCGTCTCGGGCTCCTTCTCCTTCTGGTGTGAAGAACTGGACCAACTTAGCCGTGCTCATTTGGGGGTCTCCTTCACCGGGAGCCGAGTGCGGCCGGTGAGCAACTCCTGCATCATCCCCTGCTTGATGGCTTTGGCCTTGGCGAGGCGGCGGCGGAAGGCGTCAATCTCATCGTCAGCGTCAGAGAGGACTACTGCGATGGCATACTGTTCTTCTGTCTTTGGAGCCGTGAGCCGCAAGCCGGCCACATCGCGTCTAGACACTTCGAGGAAAGTGGAGCCAGTTCCATAGCCAGTCAACTCGTCCTTCAGCGTAAGCATCTTGTAATAAAGGAATTCGCTGGAAACACCAGGCTTCGGAACGAGTGACTTGAAGCCCTGATTAGTGGTAATGGGCACAAGAGAAATTTTCAGTTCACCGATCGTAGCCCGGGTGCATAGGAGAAGACTTCCTTTCGGAAGGAACTGCGTCGCGCTCTTCTCAAGACCCTCACGGCTAATCGTTCGTTCGGTTGTACGAAGATATCGACCTTTCTCCCGAGTGATATCTGTGGGAGTGCACCAAGCAAGACCACCATTCCAATAAGCAGGTACCGAGCTTCTCGGGGTACCACCACTGATGATATGCGCCAGATCGCTAAGGGTTGACTCGCTCCACTCATCAGTAAACCCTGGAAGGCGGGTCTTGCCGGTGAGGAGCTGCTGCATCATGCCCTGCTTGATCGCCTGCTTCTTCGCGATCAACCGCTCCAGTGTGGTGATTGCCCTACCAGAGTCGTCAAGCGCCTCTGCAATTCTTATCTGCTCTGGCATCGAAGGCAGTGCTATCGGTGTCGCTCTGAAGAGAGACATGCCCACAAGGTTCTGAATAGCCCCACCTTGTGTGCTATCCAGAATGTGACTCTGAATCTTGTCCCAACGGAAGTAGTTGAGGAAGTAGCGTGGATTGATAATTTCTGAGTTAATTTTAATCTTAAGTAGGGCCTGGTTGATGATGCCTTCAACTGCGCCCTCCGGTATCTGGAAGATCCTGCCAATCGTCCCTGAGCAGCTGACAATGAAATCGCCTGGCTTGAGAGAGAAGCGCCTCATATCTAAATACTTTTGGGCTGTTACATAGTAACGGGCGCTAGCTAATGACCCGTAAATTGCGTGCCGCTGTTCGTATACCTGATATCCAGAACTAACAAAGTCAGTTTTCTTAAGAGACCCCCCGAACGGTCCCCGTACTAGGCCACCTGGAACGCATGCATCTTCGAGTCGGACTAACGGCCATGAATCAGTTTGCGCTTTCACTATTCACCCCCATCTCAACCAAGTGCCCCGTAACACGACCATCAAGCTCGGCCAGCTGAGCCTCCAAATCCCCCAATGTCTCGCCATACCGCTCCCCCAGCTGCTGGATCCGGCCGACTAACGCAAGGGTGAGGGAGTTCAGCTCTCCGGTAACGCGTTCCGACACCGTCGCGAGCCACTTGTCTTCGAGCACTAGGATCTTCACGTCGGCCTCGGCGAGGTCGCCGTACTTCTTGAGCGTTGCTAGATCCAGCTCGGCCTGTGCCTCCTTGGCCGTCTTCTTCGCCTGGGCCTCGTCGTTATACAGACCGACCAAGTGCCGCAACGCCGTGATCTCCTCAGGATCGCCGCCCTCATAGCGCGCCTGCTTCAACCGGACTGTGGCCAGAGTCTTGCTGATCTTGCCGTCGTCCATGGCTTCGGCAAGGAGCCCGTCCTCGACGGCGTGCTCCTCGGTGTACTCCTCAACGGCACGGGAGGCTTCTTCCGCGCGGAGGCTCAGCTCCTCGACCCTCGCCTGCTCGTCCGCGAAGTACCGGGAGACGATCAGACCGGGCGGAATCAGATCGGCCTTGTACTTGGCGACGCTACGACCCGACCCGACCACGATGTCCGGCGTCTCGGTGAGTTTCCGTTCCTTGTCCTCGATGGTTTTGCGTGGCCTAGCGGCCTCGGCCCAGCCGTCGTTCATCACCAGGTAGACGTCGTCGTGCATCATGGCATGCCAGTAGGTCATGAGTTGCTCATACACGTCGTATTCGTCCAGCAGCGGTGTCGCCTTGAATCGGGCGAGTAGGTTATCGCCCAGCGTCTCGATGAGCTCGTTCGGCTTAGTGTCCGGCGAAATCCCTTCCAACGGGGGCCGGTGCCTAGCGAACCACTCCGCCACCTTCTGCCGCACGTCGGCGGCAAACTTCTGAAACTCCGGCGCGTCCAGGATCACCTGCTGCACCTTGGTGACCTCAACCTCGAGGTCGCAGTACCCTGGGCGGTTGGGCTTGAACAGCATCGCCCGCAACTGCGGAAAGGCATCCCAATAGTCACCTAGCGCATCGATATCCCGCTCCGGAATACCGCCGTGTAGGTGGGCGTGCAGGTCCTGAATGTCCTCCGGTTCCGAGGAGTCAACGTAACGCGGGATGTTCAGGTTATAGCTATTGGCCTCATTGGCGATCTCGCTGAGCGGAACCATCCGTGAATAGCGCTCGATCTCGACCTGCCGAGTGAACACATCCACGATCTTGTGAATGTCCTGACTCCGCAACCGATTCTTCGGGCCGTCCTTCCTGAAGCCCTTGGACGCGTCGATCATGAACACGCCCGTGCGGGCTTGGGCGTTCGCCTTATCGAGCACCACAATGCAGGCCGGGATGCCGGTGCCGAAGAACAGGTTAGGCGGCAGCCCGATGATGCCCTTGATGTAGCCGCGGTCCAGCAGCTGCCGCCGGATCGACGCCTCGGCATTGCCGCGGAACAGCACACCGTGCGGCAGAATCACCGCCGCCCGGCCGGTGCTCTTCAGTGACTTCAGAATATGCAGCAGGAAGGCGTAGTCGCCGTTCTTTTCTGGCGGCCTACCGTAGGAGAATCGGCCGAACTCGTTCTCCAGCCCGTTGCTCCAAGACTTCAGTGAGAACGGTGGATTGGCGACGGCGAAGTCGAAGGTCCGCAGCTGAATACCGTCGGGCGTGAACTGCGGATTCGTGATCGTGTCGCCCTTGGCGATCTCGGCGTCCTCGCTGCTGTGGAGGATCATATTCATCTTCGATAATGCCCAGGTGGCGTTGTCTTTCTCCTGGCCGTAAATCGACAGGCCGCCGGGCGCTTCCATAGCCACTTTGATCAACAACGACCCCGAACCACACGTCGGGTCATACACCGTGGTGTCGCGGGGCGAATCCTTCGGAATCTGCAGCACCTTCGCGAGGATGCGGGAAACTTCGGCGGGCGTGTAGAACTGGCCTTTCGACTTGCCAGACTCGGTGGCGAAGTGGCGCATGAGGTATTCGTAGGCATCCCCTAGTAGGTCGTCGCCCTCGGCACGGCTTCCCCGGAAATCCAGGTCGGCGAAGATCGTCACCAGCCTAGAGAGCCGGTCCTGCATCTCCTTGCCCCTGCCGAGTTTGTCCTCGTCGTTGAAGTCGGCCAGGTCGATGACCTTCTGTAGGTCGTTGGCCTCGGCCAATCGGGCGATGATCTTGTTGAACCCGTCGCCGATCTCCTTGTCACCCTTTAGCGCGACCATGTCCTCGAACGAGCCACCGGTCGGAATCTCGATCACACTGTCGGGATCGGACTTGCTCTTGTCGGAGACATACTTCACGAACAACAGCGTGAGGATGTAGTCCTTGTATTGCGAGGCGTCCATTCCGCCGCGCAGCTCGTCGCAGCTCTTCCACAGCGAGCTATACAGATCCGATTTCTTGAGCGCCCCGGTTCGTGCTGCCGCCATATTAGATAGCCACGCTTTCTGCCCAATTATTGTCAGTGACCACTCGGCGGAGGCACTGCGCATATCGTCACCTCTGTGCGGCAACGAACTGCCACACTCACCGAGGCGCCTAGTGTATGCAGGTTCAGCCCAGCGATATCAGGGGCAACGTGAATTAACCCGGGCCAGGTGCCCACGACGCAGCAAGTGCCTCCAGGCCAGCGGCGGTCTTGCTGGGCACGAACTCCACCACGTCGTACTCGGCCACACCCGCGACCGCGAAGGGATCGGCGGCCAGCACGGCGTCCAGCTCGTCGCGAGAAACCGAACCGGACACAAGGATCACCCCGCCCGTCCGGGGCACCCGGCGGCCCGAGGCGAGCAACGCGCCCGCGGCATAGTTGCGGTCCAACCACGCGACGTGGTCGGAAATGAGCTCATCGATGCGTTCCAGCGGGGCGGTATAGGTCAGCGCCACTACAAACATGCCCGAGATTCTACGGCCGGCTGACCGAATGGCCGGCTATAGCGCCCGTCTGCCGTTTTCGATGACCATGCCCGCAAAATGTCCCGCTTCATCGCATTAACGGACAATTCGAACAGGCGGCATTGACGGTCGTTCGGCGCGGCAGTACAAGTAAGGCTCACTGTTGCGGCTTTCGTTGTGGGGGCGCTCTTGAGCGATGTGGACACTCCCGATCCGCCGCCCCCTCCCCGCTATTGGTTCCTCCCCGACGGGCCCCGCGACTGGTTCCGGCAGGGTGTCGCCCTGCTGGAGCACGAGGCCGGAAGCGAGCCCGCCGGCATAGCGATCATCGTGGCTTGGGCGGCGGTCATCGTCGTCGGGTCATGTCGCCTGCTCCACACGCTGACGATCGGGGCCCGGCCGGCGATCGCCTGGGCCGGTGTCGTGGCGGTGTGCCTGGTCGCCCTGGGGTGTCTCGTCCTGTTGGGGACGGTGTTCTGGCGAACCAGGGTGAGCACGGAGTCGCGCGGCGCGTATGCGCTAGCGCTCATCGGCTCGGTCCTAGTTCTTGCCGTGGGTATCGAAGCCTTCGCCGGCATCACGGCGCTGCTGTGGCGGGAGGACGCGATAGCGGTGCAGAGCGGCGCCCACCCCACGCTATGGCGGGCAGAGTTGGCCTACATGTGGCAACTGACGGACTCGATCCCACTGTTGTCGATCCCTAAGACGTTGAGCTGGCAGGATCCGCTCCCGCTGTCCGACACCGCGGGCGGCGCCGTGCTGTTGACCTTCAAGATCCTGATCATCGGACCGTTGATCAGGCTCGCCATCGGCGGCTACCAGTTCATCGAAAACTATGCCGCGACCGAGCGGGCGACCAGGCACCAGCTACATCAGCGGGCCCCAGGCAAGGACCCGAAGAAGCTAGCAAAATACGTGGATGCATGGTGGTGGTGCCGCAGCGCCGCCGCGTGGACGCTTATCTCTTTTGTGGCATTCGTACTGCTAAGTGACCCGGATTCGTTTGTGATCCGGTGGGTCGCCGACCGCACTCAGCACGACTTCGGCCTCTT
>DATATO010000196.1:0-6191 GCA_036268755.1 Mycobacteriales bacterium
GGCATTGTGGATAACTTCGGCACTGTGCGGTGATCCCGTCTACAGTCTCGCCTATGGGATTTGGTCAGGCCGACTGGCGTCAGGGCTGGTGGTGGCGCGAGAAGCTTCCCGCCGTAATCGGGATATTCGTTGCGGTGTTGCTGTGTGTCACAGTCGGCTGGGGTGTCTTCTGGCTCAACCGGGACGAGCATCATTCACCCAACTACGGTCGTGCGACCGATACCCCGACCACTAGCGCCCAGCCGCCCAGCTCCACCGAGAAACCCCCAACGCTCCCGCCGGAGGCCAAGGAACAAACTTCCGGCGGTATCGTCGCCACGATTAAATTTGAGAATGACGCGTTGAATTATCTGCAGCGGACCGGCGACGATAAGCCGCTGAGGCAGATATATGACCTAGACTCCTGCGATTCTTGTAGTCTTTTAATTAAAACACTTTCATGGCTACCTAAACATGAAAAACATTTAGAAGGAGCAGATTATCATATACAGAATATAGTTGTAGCCATTTCGCCCGACCCTAACGCTAAATGGCCAGGTACTGCCTTCTATTCATCCGAGCAAACGGAAGACTATTTCATAGTAAATAAAGATGGGAAAAAAATAGAAAAAAGAAATAGACAAAAACTAACTAAATTTAGCGATATCTTAAAGTTTTCAGATCGATGGATCATAGTCTCCTCGGATGTGGTCAAATGATCTGCGCAAAGATTTCAATATTAGGAATTTTCTTAATTTCTTCTTTGTTTTGTAGTCCTTCAGCTTTTGCAAGCGAAAACTTTGGCGACGGCGCCGAGGTGCAGGCACCTCAATTCGATAGATCTGGCGTAACAACCCGAGCGAACCAACGCAAACCTGGTAAAAACTCGGACCAGGAATCCACATCTCATCCAGCCCAACCTGTTGTTGAATTCATTCCAGCGTGTCAGATAGCCAATCAAAGCGGAACGGGACCGATAGACAGGACGCCATGTGAAAATCAAGCCTGCGAGGGCGACGGCTATTTATATGCGAAAACTATTACTAAAAATCCAGATCAACCCCCGGACGTTTCCCTAGTCTGTCAACACGATGGCCCCAACATCCGGGCCCTCGCCATTGATGAGTTTTACACGAACAAGATCGCGGTTCCGGCTCCGACAGTGTCGCCGGAGAAGGCAACGTTCGCCAATTTCCCTAATATTTTCTCCACGCCCATCCGGGAACAGGTGCAAAATACCGGGATAACCGTCGCCAAGGTGAAGATCAAGTTCGTTCCCGCGTTTTACCGCTGGGAATTCGGTGATGACACAAAGTTGGACACCACCGATCCCGGGAAACCTTACGACCCTAACCTCGCCAATCGGGTCGACGACGTGGAGAAAAACTTTCCCGTCACCCATCGATTCGATACCACCGGTCAATTCGACATTCGGCTCACCGTCACCTTCCACGGCGCCTATTCGATCAATGGCGGCCCATGGCAGACAATTCCCGGCAGCACAGCTGCCACCAGTCCGCCTCACACTCTCACCGTCAAACAGGCCCGTGGCCAATTCGTCTCAGAAAACGGCGAGTAACCGGCATGAAAATATCGAGATCGCTTCGGCCGAAGGGCCGCGACGACGGCAGTATCACTATCCTGATTCTGGGTTGCGTGTTGGTTGTGGTCGTCATGATCATGGCCCTGACCGCCGCGACGTCGGCGTTCCTCGCCCAGCGCACGCTTCAGTCCGACTGCGACGGTGCCGCCGAGTGGGCGGCCTCGGCAGTCGACCCCCACCGGATTTTTGACGGCCAGGCCGCCAACTCCGACCGCCTGCCGTTGCAGGTCGACGGCGCGCGGGAGGCGGTTGACGAGTATCATCGGCGCTTCTATCGCAAAGACCCGACGCTCACCATGGCGCCGACCGTCGCGTCGGACACGCTGAGCGTCCGATGCCGACGGGTAGTGAAGATTACGTTCGGCACGTTCTTTGGCAAGGGCGGGGGAGTCGAGCGGACCGCCATCAGCAGTATCAACTCCCCGGTATCAGAATCAGCCTAAGACGGTCTCTTCCTGGGCAAATCGTCACTGTGGAGGGTTCGAAAGGCCGTCTGCGACCGGGGGTGCGGGCACAGTCATGTCATACCGCTTTGACAAGATTGCCGCCATGTGTGGACTGCTTACCTTCATCAGTGCGAAGAGCCAAGCCGAGGCCCACTCGGATGCCATCGGCAAGGCCCTCGAGCTCATCCACCACCGCGGCCCGGACGAGACTCGCGTTTATGTCGCCGGGGACGATGTGGTGCTGGGTTTTAAGCGCCTGTCCATCATCGACGTCCAGCAGTCCCACCAACCGCTGTCGTATTTGGACGGCCGATACGTCATCACCTTCAACGGTGAGATCTACAACTACCTGCAGCTCCGCAAGGAGCTGACCGAAAATCACGGCGCAACCTTCGAAACCCAGGGCGACACGGAGATGATCCTTGCCGCCTACCACCATTGGGGAGCCGACTGCGCGACTCGCCTCCGCGGCATGTTCGCCTTCGCGATCTGGGACCGGGTGGGGCGCGTCGCTTTCGGTGCCAGGGACCAGTTCGGTATCAAGCCGCTGCATTACGCGATCACCGACGACGGCCTGTATCTGTCCAGCGAAAAGAAGGCGGTCCTGCAGTTCGTGGCCTCGGCCGACGCCGGAGACGCGGGCGTGGATGCGGCCGGCCTGTCCCACTATCTGACGCTGCAATACGTGCCGGAGCCCGGCACGCTCCATGCCGACGTCGGCCGGATCGAATGCGGCGAATCGTTCACCTATTACCCGGATAGCTCGCAGTTCCAGCGCAATCGTTACTTTGCGCCGAAGTTCACGCCGAGCCCGCAGCCCGATCCGGAAAGGTTGTATCGCCGCATCCGGCAAGCGCTCGAGGAGTCGGTGGAGCTGCACCTGCAGTCTGAGGTGCCGGTCGGCGCGTTCCTTTCCAGCGGTATCGATTCCACCGCGATTGTGGCACTCGCCCGACGGTACAAACCCGACATCCTGACTTTCACCGTCGGCTACGAGGTCAATGGCTACTCGGAGGTGACGGTAGCGCAGACCTCGGCCAACTGGCTCGGCGTTACCACCATCCCAACGCTGATCGGCGCTGAGCAGATGATGGCGGCGCTGCCCCGCATCGTCTGGCACCTTGACGATCCGGTCGCGGACCCCTCGCTGGTGCCGCTGTACTTCTTGGCCAAGAAGGCCGCCGAACATGTCACCGTGGTGCTGTCCGGCGAGGGGTCGGACGAGCTCTTCGGCGGCTACGGCATCTACCGCGAACCGTCGGCGCTGCGGGTTCTCGACGGTCTGCCTCGGACACTGCAACGCGGCCTACGCGCCGTGTCGACTGTCATCCCGGAAGGCATCAAGGGCAAGAGCTTTATCGAGCGCGGCACCACCCCGCTCGAGGAGCGCTACTACGGCAACGCCCGAATCTTCACCGAAGCCGACAAGGCGCGGCTGCTGAAACGCTATGACCCTACGGTTCGCTATACCGACGTCACCGCCCCGCACTATGCGGCGGTGTCCGGCGCGGACGACATCACCCAGATGCAGTATGTGGATCTGTTCACTTGGCTGCGCGGTGACATCCTGGTTAAGGCCGACCGAATATCCATGGCTCATTCTCTGGAGCTGCGGGTACCATTTCTGGACACCGGAGTGTTCAGCGTGGCCCGCACGATTCCGCCGGAGCTGAAGGTACACAAGGGCGTCACCAAGTACGCCCTGCGTCGTGCCCTGGAAAAGGTCGTGCCGCCGCAGATCGTCAACCGCCCCAAGCTCGGTTTCCCGGTGCCGACCCGGGTCTGGCTGAAAGACGCGATGTATCCGTGGGCACGCACGATTTTGACCGAGTCTGGCGCGGGGTACCTCCTGGATCTGCCCTATGTGCTCACACTGCTGGAGACCCACCGTAGGGGCGAGGCCGACCACAGCCGCAAGATCTGGACCGTCCTGGTGTTCTGTGTCTGGCATTCAATTTTCGTTGAGCGACGCATCGACCCGCGGCCTGAGCCGGCGGTGTCACGCCAGGCTCTTGCCGGCGGCGGAAAGGGAAGTTATGCCCAATTTGACCCTAATCATGCGTGATCTCTGTCGAGGTATCGCGGCGGCCGCATCGTGAAGCTGACAAGACGGTTAGGCTACGGGTGTCGCAATGTAAGACCGAGCGCTGCGAGGGGTGCACGTGATGTCGGGGATGGGTCATGAGTGAGCGTCGCAAACTCGTAGAGTTGCTGTCCGCAGCTCAGCGGGTAACGGTGTTGACCGGAGCCGGCATCAGCACCGAGAGCGGAATTCCGGATTTCCGCGGCCCCAACGGCCTGTGGGCACTGGACCCCGCCGCGCAGCGGTTGTTTACGCTGCGCGATTACCTGACCGATCCGTGGGTCCGCCGCGAGGCGTGGCGAATTCGGCGCGAGCACGCGGCCTGGACCGCCCGCCCCAACTCCGCGCACTATGCGCTGGTGGAACTCGAGGCGGCCGGCAAGCTACGCGCGCTCGTTACCCAAAATATCGACGGCCTGCACCAGATGGCCGGCAGCAATGAGGACCTCGTCATCGAGGTGCACGGCTCGCTGTATGAGGTGGAGTGCGTCTCCTGCGGCACCCGCAGTGCCATGTCCGACACGCTGGAGCGCGTGGCCACGGGCGAGGATGACCCCGCCTGCCTGCGATGCGGCGGAATTTTGAAAGCCGGCACCATCTCCTTCGGGCAGCCCCTGGCGCCGGCGGTATTAGCCGCGGCGGAGGCGGCCGCAACGGACTGCGATCTGTTCCTGGCCGTCGGTACCTCGCTCACCGTCCAGCCCGTGGCCGGTGTGGTGATGACGGCGGTGCGCAGCGGCGCAAAGTTGGCGATCATCAACGCCGAGCCGACGCCGTACGATCGTGTGGCGACGGTGTGTGTCGCCGATCCGATCAGCGAGGTCCTTCCTGAGTCGGTGGCGGAGGCACTGTCGGGCACAAACGCGTCTCCCGCAAACTGAACAGGTCTCGGTTGACGGGGACTTGTGGTGAGGCGGCCCGGTATCAGCTCGGGAGTAAGAACCGGGCGTATGGCTGTGGAATACCTTGGGCGAGGTCTGCCAGGATGCGGCCGATCTCGGGTACGAATTTGAATCCATGACCGGAACACGGCGAGCCAATCACTAGAGGCCCTCGACGGTCCAGGATGAAGTTTTCGTTTTTTGTGGTGGTGTACATGCACGGTGATGACGCGAACGGAGTTGGGTCCACACCTGGGAACCATTGAGAGACGTATTCGGCCAACCGTGCCAGCATTTCGGGATCCACGCCCCCGTCTCGTAGATCTGGATTTACGATTGGACCACCTCGTCGCTCTCCCACCTTTAAGCCTTCATGTGGGGTGTACATGCCGTAGAAGCCGCCGAACTCCTCGGGGAGACCACGGGTGGAGAAGCGGTGAACGAAGACGGGCCAGTTTGCTTGATGGTCAGTCGGAGCAAAGTAGGCCGGCTGCTGCTCAGTGACTTCTATTTCCGGCAGGGTTACCAGACCACCAACCAGTGGGACTACCCAGGCACCGCATGTCGCGACGACAACCTTCGTTGAGTACGAACAGCTGTCACTATGGACAACGGCATTGTCGTCGTTGAGACTGATCTTCTCCACACGTTGACTAAAGTTGAATTCGGCACCGAGACCGGTAGCGAGCTCTACCAATGTGTCGGTTGCTTGTTGGGCGTTGATCCGAGCTTCGTCGGGCTGAAATAAGACAGATCCTTCGAATCGCATACCGGTGAATCGCTGGGATGCTTCGGCAGGGCTCAGCAGCTCGGAATGGACACCATGGGCGGCGAGTGCTTCCGATATCTCGGTAAGCGGCCGGGAAGCTCCGTGATGAACGCCTCCGACGACGCTGAGAAGCGATGTTGCTGTCTCGTTCTCCAACTCTCGCCACAACGAGAGCGCCCGGCGGGCCATGTCGATGTATTCCGACTCCGCATGGGAAAGACGGAAGATGCGGGATGTTCCATGGGAGCTGCCTCGCTCGTGTCCTCGGGCGAATTGCTCCAGGATGACAACGTCGAGCCCTCGTCGAGCCAACTGCCACGCGGTAGCGGCGCCCATAGCGCCTGCGCCGACTATAAGAACATCACAACGTGCGGCGCTGACCTCCGCTGTGCCCATAGCCTTGTATCGTACGGTGATCGAGTGTCCAAGG
>DATATO010000197.1:0-3735 GCA_036268755.1 Mycobacteriales bacterium
AGGGCCGCCCATGGGAAGAGGAAGATCGCCTCGACCGCGAAGATCACGTACATGTAGGCGAAGACGTAGTAGCGCAGCTGGGTCTGAGCCCAGTCGCCGCCGACCGCGTCCACACCGCACTCGTAACTGGTCAACTTGGCGGGGTTGGACGCGCTGGGCGCCAGCAGCCGGTTGAGTAGAAATGACACCGAGACAAATCCCACGCCGAGGCAGAGCAGCAAACCGAGGCTCGCGTACTGACCGAGGTAGGAGTGCATGTCCTCAACCTAGCGAAGTGGGCTCCGTCGAGTCAGCGGCTGGGTAACTACCGGCATTTTGTGAAGCCATGCCTCTAAAACTCAAGGCCCCCGACATTTCTTCACAAATGCCGGTAGAAAAGCCCATGACTACCAAGTTGCCGTACTGGATTTGGTGTCTGATCTTCGCTATGCGAGTTTCGCGCCCAGCGTCAGGAGCGTGCCGGCAACGAAGCTGTCGCCCAGCCCCACGGTGGCTGCCGGCCGGGCGAGCCATAGCGTGGGAACGCACACGCCGGCAAGGCCCCGGCGCCGCAACGGTGGTGGAAGTCGGGCCGTGTCCAGTAATTGCGCCGCCGGTGGAATGCCATTCGGCATCGCCGGCGCGCCGGACTCTGCGCGTGCAGCGGCAACGAGGCATCCCACCAGTAGCGCCTGGCGTTCCAGCTCGGGGTCGGCGCGGCTTACGGTGAGCGCCCATCGATCCCCGTGCACCGAGACCCGGTCCAGCCCGTACCGCTCCAGCACCTCCCCGGCCGCCTCGGCCGGATCGGCCGGCAAGCCGGCGAACGAGACTAGCTCGCTCTGACTGAGGCCCAGGGAGTTGACGACGGGCGTCAGCGCGGCCACCGTACGGGCCTGATGCGGATAGGTAGAGAGCTCGTGATGCACGAACCGGACGCCCGCGCGCCGCCACTCTCTAGCTCGCTGTACGCACCAGGCATAGGCGTGATCTACGTCGGCCGGGGGGACCTTGTTCAGGCCCGTCACCAGACCCGTCCCCGCGCCACCCGAGAGTACCCGGGCCGCGGCGGCGAAGTGTTCGTCGTAGGCCGGCCCGTCGTGGGACAGCCGCAGGATGACACGACCGGACCGCGGAATCGCGCCGGATCCTCCCGGAAGCGGCGTGCCGGATCGAAATTCCAGCACGTGATGAAGCGGCCGCCCAGGCCCACTCGTCGGCGTCACGTCGGCGGGCGGTACGAGGCGGCCGTCGGGCTCCGCGATCCGCACATTGGCTCCCAGCGTGGCCAGCTGAGCCGGGCGGCGGTCCGTAAGCGCCAGCAACGACTGCACACCCAAGGCGGAAAGCACGTTTGCGGCCTGACCGGCGTTGCCGCCGACCCGAAGGCTCGTCGGAAACAGCCCGGTCAGCTGCGGGGAGGCATCCGGCCAGTCACACCACACCTCGCCGTCGCGGCCGGCCGACAGCAGCGGCCACACCGCAGCGAACAATTCGCGAGTCCTACCCGAGGCGCCAGACGCGGCATCGTGAATCGCGGCTATATGACCGGCATCGAGTGCATGGATGGCGTCGACGGCCACCGAAAACCCCAGCAGGGTCAGGCGCGAGCGGGCGACCAGACCCTCGAGCGAGGAGGCAGCGGCTTGGTACTCACTGAACGCGTCAGACACCCGTCGTATCCTTCCACGATATGAGCACCCTCTTCCCCATGGCAAGGCAGCCAGGGTTCTGACATTTGCCACCGACAAACCGGCCGCGGCGCCATGATTCTCCGAGGGATCAGCGTCTTCGGGGAAGGGCTACGAGTCCGCCGTGACCTGCGCCGGCGACGGCACCGCCGCCGAGCAGTTCGTCACGCTGTAGATCGACGGACGCTGGTCACGTCGGCCGCTGCCAGCTTTACCATGCCATCCGACGTAGCGAGCAGCAACTGACCGTCGGCGTCGATGTCGACGGCCTCCCCCAACACCTCCGACGTCGGCAGCGTGGCGCGCACCTGCCGGCCTAACGTGTCACAGCAACCCCGGTATTGATCGCGAATCCCGGTAGACTCGACGTCGCCCCCCGCGGCCTGCCAGCGTCGGTACAGCGACCGTAGTTCGGACAGTACCGACATCAGCAGCTCGTCGCGGTCCGGTACTTGACCAGTTACTAGCGACACAGAGGTCGCATCCGTGCGGGGGAGCTCGTCGGCACCGTTGGTGATATTTAGCCCCATACCCAGCACCACCGCCGGTGCTGGACCGGGCACCATCGCTGCGAGGATGCCCGCCGACTTACGCGGTGGTTGGCCTAACAGCAGGTCGTTGGGCCACTTTAGGGACGCCGCGATCGGCCATCGGCGAGTCACGGCGTTTCGTAGCGCGAGCCCGGCCAGCAGAGGAAGCCAGCCCCAACAACGCCTGGGGACGGTGGGGCGCAGCAAAACGCTGAAGGTGAGCCCGGCACGGGGCGGGGAGACCCATTCGCGGCCGTGCCTCCCACGCCCCGCATGTTGCGCCTCCGCCGCGACCACCAAACCTTCGGCCGCTCCGGCCGCTGCCGCCGCCGAGACGTCGAGGTTGGTGGAACCGGTGATTTCCAGCACGTGGAGCTCCGTCCACAGCCGATCGGATTGGGTTGTCAGATGCCGGCGTAGCTCGACCTGGTTAAGGCCGGGGCGGCTCACTCGTAGTTGGGGGCTAGCCATATATGCAGGTTAATCCGGTGGGGCGGCCGACTCGCACGCGACCGTCGGCATAGCGCAGCGTCCGCAGCCGAGCCAGCGTGACAATCTCGTGCGGATGTATCCACAGTCGGCGCCAGTGGGTGTGCAAGTGCCCCTCCGGCATGGGACTATCCCTGCATGGGGGCAGTGTCGGAAGTGGCGGCGAAGCGCCCTACCCGCACGGAGCGCCCACGTCCGAAGCGGAGGCGGTTGCCCAAGAAATCCGCGGCCATGGTGCTCACTACCGCGTTGGCCATTATGGTTCTCGTGGCGGTGGGTTCCACCTGGTTCGGGGTGGGCGTCGCCAGTCGGGCACTGAAGATCAATGACGGCGAAGTCTGGCTATGGTCTCGCTCCAGCGGCGAAGCACAGCGGGTTAATGTGCACTCCGGTGAGGTGGACACCCGGCGGGCACTCACCGACGCCCGCGGACACGACGTAGCAGTCGCCCAAACGGACAAGCACCTGATCCTTCATGACCGCACCGACGGTGTCGTCACCGCCGTCGACCTCGCGACGCTGAACACCACTGCCAAGCGCACGGTTGCGCCGGGAGAGAACACAAACGTCGTATTGTGGCAGGACAAGATGCTCCTGGTCAACAGCAAAGCCGGCTCGGTAGCCCAGCTGAATCCCGACACACTGCAGCCCACGGGTAAGCCCGCCTCGGTCGGCGGCACCTTCTTGGCAGGAGACTTCGACGACACCGGAACGTTCTGGTTGGTCAAGCCCGGCGACGGCGAGTTGGTCGGCCTACGTGCTTCAGACGGGTCACCGCGAGCCGAGCAAAAGTCGAAGGTAGCCGCTCCCAATCATGATTTGGTGATGACAACCCTGGATAAGGGTGCCGCCGTGATCGATACAACGGACGATGTCATGGTCACCCTGATCAACAACCAGAAGACAACCGTGAAACTGCCAGGCCTGGAATCTGTCAGGATTTCGCCGCGCACCCACGGCGACACCGTGGCCATTACACAGCCAACGCAACGCGAGGTGATCCTGGTAAAAGGCACCTCGGTGAGCCGTCACCAGGTGCCCGGCAA
>DATATO010000198.1:0-2280 GCA_036268755.1 Mycobacteriales bacterium
CGCAGTGGGACCTGCTCGACCTGCTGACCGAGGCGGCAGGCCACGAACCAACGTTCCACCTGCGCATGAACACGGAAGTAACCGGCCCACTGATCGAAAACAACAAGGTCACCGGCGTGACTTACCGAACAACGGAGGGCGGAACAGGAGAACTACGAGCCGACCTCACCGTAGCCGCCGACGGCCGCTGGTCGGCTCTGCGCGCATCGGTCGGGCTGCGCCCGCACCAGTTCCCGTCGCCGATCGACGTCTGGTGGTTCCGGATGAGCAAACACGCAGGCGACGAACCGAGCGGTTTGCGCGCCCACATCACCGATTCGGAGATGGGCCTCACCATTGATCGCGGCGACAATTACCAGGTCGCGTACTTGAACCGGAAAAACTTCGACCCGGTGATCAGGCAAGAGGGCCTCGAAGCATTCCGGCGGAGAATCGCCAACCTCTTCCCCACCCTGGCCGACCGCACCGACGAAATCCGCACTCTCGACGACGTGAAGCACCTCGACGTCCGGGTCAATCGGCTCCGACGCTGGCATGTGGACGGTCTACTGTGCATCGGCGACGCCGCGCACGCCATGTCGCCGATCGGCGGCGTCGGCATCAACCTGGCCGTACAGGACGCCGTCGCCGCCGCCACTCTGCTGGCCGAACCGTTGCGGCGCAAGCGAATCAGCTCAGCCGACCTGGCCAAGGTGCGCCGCAGGCGCTGGCTGGCCACCGCGCTCATCCAAACCGGCCAACGCGGTCTGCAACGAGGTCTGCTCGGCCCCCTGGCCACCGGAAAACGAGCCGGCTTCCCCAAGATCCCGATGCTGCTGTTCCAGCGAATCCCCGCGCTGCGGTACCTACCCGGCTACCTCGTGGCGATCGGCCCCCGCCCCGAACACGCCCCCGCATTCGCCCGCCGCCCCAGCAACCTCACCGAAAACTCAACAAAACCTCACACCGCAGAACCACGAAGCTGAGCAGAACCGGAAACCCCCACCACCCACCAAGGCGAGAATCAACACCCACCAGAGGCGAGAAACCAACAGCAACCGCCTACCGGACACGACAAGCAACACCCGCCGGGGGCAAGAAACCCCAACGCCCACCCCGAATCCGCAGGTCGCCCCACCTAGGCTTGGCGGGACCCCCCATTCTAAATTTACCAGGTTTTGGATCTTGGGGGAGAATTCGGGGCGGGCGTTGTGGATAACTCAGCGATTTGGCTTGGCTGCGACTTGACTCGACTTGACTTGGCTCGGCGACTCGGTCTCGCTCAGCGGTTGGCGACCGGGTTGGTCAGGGTGCCGAGGCCCTCGATGTGCACGGAAACCGACTGGCCGTTGGTCATCGGGCCGACGCCGGCCGGGGTGCCGGTGAGGATGACGTCACCGGGCAGCAGGGTCATCACGTGCGAGATCCACTCGACGACCTTGCCGATGTCGTGCAGCAGCAGGGAAGTCCGGGAGTCCTGCTTGACGACGCCATCCAACTCGGTGCGGATGGCCAGATCGGCCGGGTTGATGGTGGTGTCGATCCAGGGCCCGAGTGGACAGAACGTGTCGTGGCCCTTGCCGCGCGTCCACTGACCGTCGTGCTGTTGCTGGTCGCGCGCTGTCACGTCGTTGGCGATGGTGTACCCGAGCAGCACACTGGCCGCCCGTTCGGCCGGGACGTCGCGGCAGGGCGTGCCGATGACGGCGGCCAGTTCACCCTCATAGTCGACGCGGCTGGAGTCCTTGGGCAGCTTGATGGCCGCGTTGGGGCCGATCACCGTGGTCGAGGGCTTGATGAAGATCACCGGATCGGCCGGGGCCTCGCCGCCCATCTCCTTGGCGTGGTCGGCGTAGTTCTTGCCGATGCACACGACCTTGCTCGGCAGGATCGGCGCGAGCAGGCGCGCGTCGGCCAGCGGCCAGCGGCGGCCGGTGAAGGTGGGCTGGCCGAAGGGGTGTTCGGCGATCTCGGCCGCGATGAAGTTGTCCGGGTCGTCGCCCTGGATCGCGATAAAGGCAACACCGTCTGGATGAGCAATTCGACCTATACGCACACCCGCACTCTAGAACCGCGCACTCACGCCCGCAGACGCAGCCTCTGCCGCAGCCAAGCGAGACCCAGGTCACCCTGCAACCGCTGGAACGTCCGAATCGTGGGCAGGTTCGGCGGTGCCGGCAGCAACGATTCGACCAGGAAGTACCCGACAACACCGGCCAGCGCCCCATTGACCGCATCCGGATCGGCATCGGCACCGACCACCTGCTGCCACACCACCTCCGGATCAGGACCACCCTGCAT
>DATATO010000199.1:0-2307 GCA_036268755.1 Mycobacteriales bacterium
CGCCGATCGTCTCGCCGCCTCGGTGGGGTGTGCCGTGAAAACCGGCCGCACCGCCAGCTTGCTGGTCGCGTCCGCGATGTCGCCGCGCTCGATGAGACCCACGGCCAAGGCAGCCTCTATCTCTCCGCAGACGTGTCGGAGCCAGCCGCCTCCCCGCTCGCGTTGCGCCGCGAAGTTCCGACCCCGATCGACCTGTTCGGCGACGTTGGCGAGCATGAAGAATGTAGAAAAAGCACGCACCAACCGAACCGCATCGGCCGTGGGAAGCTGTTCGAGCAGCTCGGCGGTGGCGGCGGAGTCGCGGCGCGCGAGCTGCCGCACCCGCTCTACAAGATCCAGTAGGGACTGTCCCTCTTGCCGCACGAGAGTCTCGCCAAGCAGGTTGCCGATGTGGCGGATGTCCGCTCGCAGCGCCGCGTCCGTCGCGCTCTGGGTGGTCATGCGCTCACGTTATCGCCCCACCGCAGGTATCGCTGCATATGCACACGGGATTCCGTTATCCACAATGTGCCGTGATTTATGGATCATCTCTGTGTCAAGGTCACGCCGGCTTGGCGCAAGGCTTACGATGTATGCATTCATCGCAGCCGTCTACCCCTGATGTGGCTATGTCTCACGATTCTCACCCGCACAAGTCCAATGTTCGACAGCAGCTTCCGTATCTGCGCGTCCTCGTGCCCGGTAGGGATTCCTCGCTCGTCGAAGCGGTGCTGGGGGCGTTGGCCTGGAGCGCGGTCACGTCGATAGTCGGTTGGTGGCTGCTCAGCTGGGTGCTCGCCGGCGGCGACTGGTCCGATTTTTTCGTCTACGTCGTGTTGACTGTGGCTTCCACCATGTGGACGGGGGAATCCTGGTACATCGTGTTTCGCGCACGCCGGCAGCAGCAAGGCGCAACCAATATGGTGGAGCCGCAACTCGATGTCGTCCACGATGTGAGATAGGCGTCTCACCAGTTTGACTCCCGACTGGGCGACGGCCTACAGTCTCATCCGTGTCCTACTCACAGATTCTTGTACTCACATAGCGCATCAGCCACCCGCTGATGCGCTAGCCCACGTGCCGAATGGCACGGGGGCTTTTTTATTGTCTAAGAGGCTTGACGCCGGCGGGCCACAGGTGAGCACAGCGTGAGAACGCCATCACATCTACGGCCATACACTTATGTAAGGGTGCAGCATGAACGCAACGGCTACCACGCCCATGACGGGTGCCTCTTCTTTGGTCGCTTCGTTGGAGGCAGTCGGCGTAGAGGCGGTATTCGGTATTCCTGGTGGCGCGATTCTTCCGGCCTATGATCCGCTGTACGACGCCGACCTTCGCCACGTGCTGGTCCGCCATGAGCAGGGTGCCGGCCATGCGGCCACCGGTTATGCGCAGGCAACCGGCAAGGTGGGGGTGTGTATGGCCACCTCAGGCCCGGGCGCAACCAATCTCGTCACGCCGATAGCCGACGCGCAGATGGATTCGGTGCCTCTGGTGGCCATCACCGGTCAGACCGCCTCCAGCCTCATCGGAACGGATGCGTTCCAGGAGGCGGACATCTGCGGCATCACGATGCCGATCACGAAGCACAACTTCCTGGTGCAGTCGGCCGAGGACATCCCCCGCACCATCGCCGAGGCCTTTCACCTTGCCGCCTCGGGGCGCCCGGGCCCTGTCCTGGTGGATATCCCCAAGGACATCCTGCAGGCCCACACCACCTTCGCCTGGCCGCCGCGGCTCAACCTGCCGGGCTACCGCCCGACGTTGGTTCCCCATAGCAAACAGATTCAGCAGGCGGCTGAGCTGATCGCGGGCGCCAGTCGCCCGGTGCTCTACGTGGGAGGTGGCGTGCTCAAGGCCCGGGCGGTCGCGGAGTTGCGCCAACTCGCCGAGCTCACCGGTGCGCCCGTGGTGACCACGCTGATGGCCCGCGGCGCCTTCCCCGACAGCCACGCCCAGCATGTTGGGATGCCGGGCATGCACGGCACGGTCTCGGCGGTATATGCGCTGCAACGCGCCGACCTGATGATCGCGCTCGGCACTAGATTCGACGACCGCGTCACAGGAAAGCTGGACAGTTTCGCTCCCTCGGCGACCGTGGTCCACGCCGACATCGATCCAGCGGAGATCTCCAAGAACCGTCACGCCGATGTTCCGATCGTCGGTGACGCGCGCGAGGTGATCACGCAGCTGATCGCCGCCGTGGCCGCTCATAACGACAGCGGAGCCGCCGAGCGGCTGGAAGGCTGGTGGCGACAGCTCAGCCGCCTGCGGGACACCTATCCACTAGGATGGGAGACGCACTCGGACGGCACTTTGGCCCCG
>DATATO010000200.1:0-7089 GCA_036268755.1 Mycobacteriales bacterium
GGCCCTCTCGCGTGAGCGGTATTGGGGTACCCCGCTGCCCATCTGGCGCTGCGAGAACGAGCACCTTACGGCAGTCGGCTCCCGATCCGAGCTGGGCGAACTGGCAGGGACCGACCTGAGCGGGCTGGACCCGCACCGCCCGTTCGTCGACGACGTCACCTTCGCCTGCCCGCAGTGCGCGCCCAACGACCGCCGCGTCGCCGTCCGGGTTAAGGACGTGATCGATGCCTGGTATGACTCCGGCGCCATGCCGTTCGCGCAGTGGGGCTATCCGCATCTGCCCGGAAGCGTGGCGAAGTTCGAGCGCGCCTATCCTGCCCAGTACATCTGCGAGGCAATCGACCAGACCCGCGGCTGGTTCTACTCGCTGATGGCCGTCGGCACCGCCGTGTTCGGTCGGTCGGCATACGAGAACGTGGTTTGCCTCGGTCACATCTTGGACGAAAAAGGCCGCAAAATGAGCAAGCACCTGGGCAACGTCCTACCGCCCATGCCGCTCATGGAAGAACACGGCGCCGACGTGTTGCGCTGGTTCATGTTGTGTTCCGGGTCGCCGTGGAGCGCGCGAAGGATCGGCCATGCCACCCTCGCCGAGACCGGCCGCAAGACCCTGATCACCTACTGGCACACGGTGTCGTTCTTCACGCTCTATGCCGCCGCGGCGGACTGGGGGAGCGGGCGGGCTCCGGCCGAAGCCCCAGAGCCCGACCGACGGCCGTTGCTGGATCGGTGGCTGCTGGCCGAGCTTCGCGTGACAGTAACGCAGGTCAGTGCGGCGCTGGAGTCATTCGACACCTCGGGTGCCGGCCGGGCGCTCACGCAGTTCATCGAGGACCTGTCCAACTGGTATGTCCGTCGGTCGCGGGCGCGGTTCTGGGCCGGCGAACCGGCCTGTCTGGCTACCCTGCATGAGTGCCTGGACGCGCTGACCCGGCTGCTCGCTCCGTTCGTGCCGTTCGTGACCGAGCGGGTGTGGCAGGCCGTGGTTCGCCCGGTCGATAGCGAGGGTCCGGCGTCGGTACACCTATCCACCTGGCCCGCCGAGTCCGAGTACGCCGAACGGTCCGGCGATGCCGAGCTGCGGTCGCAAATGCGGCTGGTCCGGGACGTCGTGGAGACCGGCCGGGCCGCCAGGACGGCCTCCAAGCTGCGCACCCGCCAGCCGCTGGCCCGGGCGATGGTCGCCGGCGCCGGCTGGGACCGGGTGAACGAGGAGCTGCGTTCTCACGTCATCGACGAGCTCAACGTGAACACGCTGGCCCCGTTGTCGGAGGCGGGGGACCTGGTGGACGTGACACTCAAGCCGAACTTCCGTGAGCTCGGCCGCCGGTTCGGCCCCCGCACCCAACACGTGGCCCGCGCGATCGGGGCGGCGGATCCGGTCGCCGGCGCGGCCGAGCTCCGATCCGGCGGCGGCCTGGCGGTCGAGGTCGACGGGGAGCGGATCACGGTCGGCTCCGACGAGATCATCGTCACCGAGACCCCCCGCACCGGCTGGGAGGTCGTCAGCGAACACGGCGTGACCGTGGCGCTCGACACCGAGGTCACCCCGGAGTTGCGCCGCGGCGGCCTGGCCCGCGAGGTCATCCGCCTGATCCAGGAGGAGCGCAAAAACATCGGCCTCGACGTCACCGACCGAGTCCGGCTGTTCTGGCAGGCCGACGGCGAGGTTGCACAGGCCGTTGCCGAACGTACCGACGTCATCGCCGAGGCGGTGCTGGCGATTGCGATGTCGCCCGAGCCGCCCACGGAACAACTACACCGGCAGGAGTCGGATGACCTCGGCCTGACCTTCTGGCTGGTCAAGGCGTGACCGGGGCACGAGGCTTCTGCCTGGCTGACCGGCGTCGGATCGACGAGCTGAGCCGATCCGGCGACCTCACCGGGCTCGGGGCGGACGACGTTGTCGAGCTGACCGGCGAGCTTGCCGTGCTGGATCCGGCGACCGAGCTGGCCTGCCTGTCGGCCATCCTGTCCGGCGATTCGACCGGCACCGCGCGCTCGGCGCAGTCGCCGACGGCCGCGATCGACCTGCGCATCTGGCGGGTGGATCCGGAGCTGCTGCTGGCCCTGCAGGGGGCGGACGCCGATCCGGAGATGGAGTGGGAGGACGCCGTGCTGTTGTGGAAAACGTCCGCGGCAAGCGCTTCCGCAAACTGTGACGATACGGAATTATTGGCGCTGATCGATCGGCTGCGCCTGCTGGCCGGGCGAACGACAGATGCCCTCGCGTTCTACTGTTGGTGGTCTGACCATGTCCCAGTCCTCACCCGGTCGAAAGCCGCCATTAACCCCGAACACCCGCTACATGAAGGACGGCATGTGTGATTGAGCATCACCGCGGAGCCGCGACAGTGGCAACCCTGCGGGTGTCCGGGCGGCTGCTGAGGCTACTTGCGGTGGCGTCGGCCGGCGGGGCGATTACGATCCTGGTGCTGCGCGCCCTTGCGACGACCCCCTCGGATCTGCCGCGCCCGTCAATGGTGGCCACGCTGGCTATCGTTGCTGTCGCGCTTTTTTCGGCTGCGACGATACTGTCCGCAGTCGCCGAGCGGACCGCTGCCCGCGTTGAGCGGGAAGCGGTCCAGGACGTCCGCCTCACGCCGGAGGAGCGGGAGGCCGAGCGGCTACGCGAGATGCCGTACCTGGCCCGTCAGCGGCGGACTCAACACCCGCTCACCCACGGTGACGAGTGAGGTACGCGTATCGACTGTCGACACGCGCGCAGTTGCTTAGAAGAGGCCTTGGAGGGTATGCCATACTCAAGTGACGTTGTGCGCAGCATTGTTCGTTGCGTTTGCCAGCCACCGTGCTGCCAGTCACAAGCCGGCAGCTAGCCGTGATGTCCGACGTGCCACATGGAGTGGCCGTAGAGCCGGCACAATGCCTCCGCCAACGCAGAGATTTTTATGCGCCGCTGCCGCGCCGCATACGACCGCCAGACTATGCCCCTGCGCGGCTGCACGTTACTCATATGCGTGCGCCCGGGGGCTGAACGGGAGATATACCCGGATGCTCGAATCTGAATCCTCCTCCGATCGTGCACAGGACAACGTGCAGAACAACGCGGTGCCTGCTGCCCCGTCCCGGGCCGCCATCAGTGTGATGTTCGTGGCGCCACCGGAGCCGCCCGAGCTCCCCGTACCGCGCACCTCGTCGGAGACTCCACGCACCTCGGAGACCCTGCGCCCCTCGGAGGAAAGGGCCGCCCGCGGTCGCCGTAACGGCCCACGCTCGGAAAACACGCACAGCAACACGACTCAGTCCGATGCCGACGTCAACGACGATACCGACGAGGATGACTCTTCGGATGAGGCCGAGCGCCGACGGCGTCGGAGGGGACGCCGCGGTCGCGGTCGCGGCCGGGCCGACGGCTCCGATGACGCGGGCTCCGATGACTCCGTCGACGAGTCGGAGGAGGTTCCCGAGGCCAAGGCCGGAGCCGCCTCGGATAAGGCAGACAAGACCAACGCCGACTCCGCGGACAGCGACGACGATGCGGACGGCGAAGAGGTCACCACCACCCGTCGCCGGCGTCGCCGGCGCGCCCGCGGCTCCGGTGTCGAGGGCAACGGCTCGGACGTGGAACCCTCGATCAACGACGAGGTCCAGGTTGTGCGCGGTTCCGCGCGGCTCGAGGCCAAGCGGCAGCGCCGCCGGGACGGCCGGGAGAACCGCCGCCGGGCTCCCGTCGTCACCGAGGCCGAGTTCCTGGCGCGCCGCGAGTCCGTCGACCGTGTGATGGCGGTCCGACAGCGGGGCGACCTCACGCAGGTCGCGGTGCTGGAGGACAACGTCCTGGTCGAGCATTACGTGACCCGCGCCTCCTCGTCGTCGCTGATCGGCGGCGTGTACCTGGGCAAGGTGCAGAACGTTCTCCCCAGCATGGAGGCGGCCTTTGTTGACATCGGTCGCGGTCGCAACGCCATCCTGTACGCCGGCGAGGTCAACTGGGACACCGCCGCCATGGAGGGCAAGCCGCGCAAGATCGAACAGGCGCTCAAGCCCGGCGACAGCGTCATGGTCCAGGTCACCAAGGACCCGATCGGTCACAAAGGCGCCCGCCTGACCAGTCAGATCAGCCTGCCGGGTCGCTTCCTGGTGTATGTGCCGGCCGGGGAAATGACCGGCATCAGCCGCAAGCTTCCCGACACCGAGCGTCGCAGGCTCAAGGACATTCTCAAGGAGGTCGTCCCCGCCGACGCCGGTGTGATTATCCGCACCGCCGCCGAGGGTGCCAGCGAGGCCGAGCTTTCCCGTGACGTGGCGCGTCTCACGGCGCAGTGGGAGGCCATCCAGGCGAAGTCGACCAAGGCCAGTGCCCCCACCCAGCTCTATGACGAGCCCGACCTGGTCATTCGGGTCATTCGCGACATCTTCAACGAGGACTTCGGCAAGCTCATGGTGCAGGGCGACGACTCCTCGCACGACAGCTGGGAGCTCGTCGAGCAATACGTCTCGCACGTCTCACCGGACCTGGCGGAGCGGCTCGAGCATTACACCGACGACAAGGACCTCTTCGCCGAACTTCGGATCGACGAGCAGCTCGCCAAGGGCCTGGATCGCAAAGTCTGGTTGCCCAGCGGCGGTTCGTTGGTCATTGACCGCACCGAGGCCATGACCGTGGTCGACGTCAACACCGGCAAGTTCACCGGCCAAGGCGGCAACCTCGAGGAGACGGTTACCCGCAACAATCTGGAGGCTGCCGAGGAGATTGTGCGGCAGCTGCGACTCCGTGATATCGGCGGCATCATCGTTGTGGACTTCATCGACATGGTCCTCGAGGGCAACCGTGACCTGGTGTTACGTCGGCTCACCGAGTGCCTGGGCCGCGACCGTGCCCGGCATCACGTGTCCGAGGTGACCTCGCTGGGTCTGGTGCAGATGACCCGCAAGCGCCTCGGTCAGGGCCTGGTCGAGGCCTACAGCGAGCCCTGCGAACACTGCAAGGGGCGCGGCGTGATCATTCACACCGAGCCGCTTCCCGAGCGCGCTAGTTCCGGCCGGTCCTCGAACCACAGCGACAACATCGAGGTCGCTCCCAAGGAACCCAAGCATCAGCGCCGCGGCCGCCGTTCGGCGCGCCGCACCGCGGGTGCGCCGGAGGGGCAGGGGGAGCCGTCCGACACTGGGCAGGCCGAGGGCACGCAGACAGCAGCCATGCAGTCAGAAGAGAACGCCGTCGCCGAGGCGAATTAATCGGGCTATTTCAATTGCCCGGCGGCCAATCCTTTCGGTGGTACGCTGCTGCGAGTCTTGACTTGGCGTCTCATGTGGATGGTGGATCGGTGGTTGGTGACGGTCATCGGCCAATGCAGCTAAGCTCGCATTGGGATCTCCTGAGGGCGGGGTGACCTACTGTGGCTGTCTTGCTGCCGGTAGGCCAATATGCCGGGGCGTTTTACACTCAGCCCGGCGCCACGGCCCCAGATCACCATCAGGTTCGACTAGGTTCCAATGTTGTGCCCTTATCGCCGGCTACATATAACGCGTGGGCGCTGGCGCATGGCGACCCGCAGGAGTTCCTTTCCGGTCAAGAGGCCGACCGAATGTCGCTCAGTGCGCGGGCACGTGCCTATGGCCTCAACATCAGCCAACAGATCGTTGAGTTGCAGAGCCTGGGGCTCCTTGTTCAAGTGCTCCCTGTAGGGAATCAGCTTCAACGTTTTGCCGAGGAGTATCGGGTAAGAGCCCTGTCGGTGGGTCTGGGAAATACTCCGGACAACCTTCAGGTCATGGCAATGGGCCATCCCGGCCAACCCCGCATGACCATGCCTCAGCTGGTCAGCACCGTTTGGCTGTATTCCGACTACTTCAACTCGCTCTGGGAAATTTGCACCGAACTAGCGCCGAACGTACAGGGGCCTAGGGGGCCGGCAGCACCAATTGACATCCTAAAAGAGTTTTTTGGCTTCCTCCCCGCGTTGATCGCGATAAGCTGTGCCTATCTAGATCGGAGTTAGTCATGGGCCTCACTGGTTTCGGCGTTGGGACGATGGCGCTCGGCGCCGCAGAGTCCGCCACGGGCATCGGTGCCATCGTCGGCCTCCCGACCATGGCCGTTGGAGCTGGTATCGCTGCAGTCGGTTTGGCGGCAAAGGCCGTAACCGCTCCAATCCGGTATGTAGGTCGGGCTGTGGGACTAGGCGGCGGTAATCGTGGAGGCCGAGGTCCCAGCCGATAGTGTCCTGCTCGGAGAGTGGTTGACCTATGGGCGAAAATGTGTGACATAGTAGCGTGAGCAGCCGCTAGGCTCCTCCCATGGTTGCCACGATGCTCCCGACGGGGTTCTTTGCCGGAGAGTTCTACACCGACTCAAAGGCGGAGGACCCCGAGTTCTATGACGTCCTGCTCGGCAAAGAGATGCTCCGGCTGGACGACGCCACATATGCGGTGTGGGCGTTGGCCCATGGCAACCCGGAGCAGCTCGCGGCTGGCGGCGAATCTAATCGGCTTAGCCTGGTATCGGCCGCCCGGGACGTCGGCCTGGAGGACATCGATCAGCAGCTCTCCGACCTTCAGGAGTTGGGCCTGCTAGTCCAGGTGCTGCCGGTGGGAAACCAGCTAAAGAAGTTCGCGCAAGCTCACTGCGTCATGCCGCTCGCGATGGGGCTCGGTAACGCTAGGCACGACCTGGATCGGGTTCGAATCGGGCATCCGGACAACTTCCGGATCGCCGTGCCTGCGGTGGCATACAATATTTGGCTGTACTCCGACCGGTACGAATCGCTATGGGGCGTCTGCGAACAGCTGGCGACTCAGCTGAATAAGGACAATTCCCAGGTAACTCCCGATAAGCTCTTAACTGAGTTCTTGACAGTCTTGCCCGCGATGATCGCGGTGAGTGCGGCGTATATCGACCGGAGGTAACCAGGGCGGCAGCTGCGTTAGGTCGAGCGAATTGAGGCCACCAGCAAGGAGATCGCCACGGTTTCGCCAGCGAGAGGCGCCGGTGACTGAGGGTGCATAGTGTCAACTGAAGCGGTATTAATGAGAATAGTCGCTCTTGCCCCCCCCGCGATCGTTGTAAGCTACGGCTGTACCGATTGGAGGCACGCATGGCTACGGCTACCCTTGACGACGTCGAAC
>DATATO010000201.1:0-3884 GCA_036268755.1 Mycobacteriales bacterium
ACCCGAGACACAGACTCGCAAGGTGCGCGTCGCCTCCGCGGCGGCCCCGTCGGCCACGCTCAGCAGCGCCGAATACATCGTCGGCACACCTTCGAACACCGTGACGGCGTCCCGCTCGATCACCTCGATCGCCTTGCGCGGATCGAATCGAGGGATCAGCGTCAACGTTGCACCCGATAGCACCGCCCCGTTGAGGCCACAGGTGAGCCCGAACACGTGAAAGAGCGGCAGGCAACCCATCACCACGTCGTCCGGCCCGGTCTCGACCAGGGTGCGGACACTGACGTCGGCGTTGCGACTCAGGTTGCCGTGAGAGAGCATGGCGCCCTTGGGTTTCCCAGTGGTTCCCGAGGTGTGCAGGATGACAGCGACGTCGTCGGCGCCGCGTTCCACCGGTGACTCTTGCGCGGGCAGGTCGGCGATCAGGTCCATTAGGCCGGCGTCGTCCACAATCCAGCACTGCGAACCCGTTTCGTCGGCGGCGGCGCTGGCCTCGTCGGCGAAGCCGGGTGTCCCGAACAACGCAATGGCACCGCTGTTGGACAGGTAGTAGCGCACCTCCCGCGCCTTGAGCAGCGGATTCATCGGGACAGCGACGGCGCCGCGATACATGATCCCGTAGAACGCGATGGCGAACGCGGGCGTATTGGGAAGCATCACGCCTACCCGGTCCCCCGGTTCGATTCCGGCTTGCTCGAGCAGCGTCGCCACCCGGGCGGCCGCCGCGTCGAACTCGGCGAAGGTGAATTGCAGGTCGTCGCAACGCAGCGCGACGCCGTCGGGGTTGCGACCTGTGGTTGCAACAAGATTGGTGCTTAGGCTGGTCATGGTGTACCTCTGCCGATGGATCGGTTGCCCGGTTATAGGGTTTGTCCCGAGGTTTCCGATCCTGCTCTCGGCGAACCCACGCGACAATGTCGGCGGCCACAACAACCCGGGCGCGTCGGTGTGACGGCGCACAGCTTGTTTCCCGCGACACCGGCCGGTGTTAAACGTTGTTGCCGCACACATCGACAAGCGTGCGCTGACTGGAGTGAGGTGTTGGGTAGCAATGCGCGACCAGAAACGCGCTGACGCGACTCACCTAGCGAAAGGTCGTACAACCGCGATGACTGATAAGAAATCCGTTCACGAGGTCACCTATGACCTGTTGCGCGCCCTCGGTCTGACGACCGTGTTCGGCAACCCGGGCTCCACTGAGGAGACGTTCTTGAAGAACTTCCCGGACGACTTTACCTATGTCCTGGGATTGCAGGAGGCGTCGGTAGTAGCCATGGCCGACGGGTTCGCCCAGTCCACCGGCAAGCCCGCCTTGGTCAACGTGCACACCGCTGCGGGGATGGGAAACGCGATGGGCAACTTGGTGGCGGCGGCTAAGGGCAACACTCCGCTGATCGTCACGGCTGGTCAGCAGACCCGCGAAATGGCCTTGTGCGAGCCATATTTGACCAACAAGGATGAAACTGTGTTTCCGCAGCCGTGGGTGAAGTGGGCGTACGAACCCAAGCGCGCCGAGGATGTGCCGGCGGCGTTCATGCGGGCTTACACGGTCGCGTTGCAGCCACCGGCCGGGCCGGTGTTTTTGTCTATCCCCCTTGACGACTGGGAGAAACCCGCGCTGGGACCGGCGGTGATCCGCACCGTGAGTCACCGGGTCAGCCCGGATGCCGAGCGGCTGCGCGGATTCGCCGAGCGCATCAATAGAGCGCAACGGCCACTGCTGGTTTTTGGGCCGGAGGTCGATCGCGCCGGGGCCTGGCATTGCGGTGTGGCGTTCGCGGAGAAGGTTGGTGCGCCGGTATACGCCGGCCCGCTGCCCGACCGGGCGTCATTCCCCGAGGATCACCGGCTCTTCCAAGGACAGCTGCCGATGACCATCGCCGGTGTCACCGAGGTGCTGCGCGGGCACGACCTGGTTGTGGTGATCGGGGCGCAGGTCTTCCGGTATTACCCCTACGTGGCGGGCGAGTACCTGCCCGAGAGCACCGAACTGCTACAGATCACCGCCGATCCGGGATTGGCTGGTGCGGCGCCGGTCGGAGACAGCCTGCTCGGTGACACGCTGCTGGCGTTGGAGCAGCTGGTGGACTTGGTCGATGATCACAGCGATCGCTCGGTCCCGGCCAGACAGGCCAACACTGCCGCCGTTGACGTGACCGGGTCCGCACCGCTGGAGCCAGATGCGGTGTGGTCCACGTTGAGAACCGTCACGCCCGCCGATTCGCCGTTGGTCACCGAGTCGACGTCGACGATGGCCCAACAACTGCGATTCCTGCCCACCACCCGGCCGGGGTCCTTTTTCGCCACTGCCAGCGGCGGTATCGGCTGGGGGTTGCCCGCGGCGGTGGGCGTCGCGCTGGGCGACCGCGCCCGTGGCGTCAAGCGCCACGTGCTTGCCACCATCGGCGACGGGTCGTTCCAATATTCGGTACAGGCCCTCTACACCGCGGCCCAACACCGGCTACCGATCGTGTTCGTCGCGATGCGCAATGGCGAATACTCGATCCTGAAGTCGTTCGCGGTATTGGAAAAGACACCCGGAGTGCCGGCACTCGACTTGCCTGGACTCGATATCGCCTCCATCGCAACAGGTTTCGGCTGCCGCGCGGTCAACGTCGACAGCTGTGAAAAACTCGCCCACGAATTCAATGCCGCGCTGAAGGCCGACGGGCCCACCGTGATCGTCGTACCGACCAAAGCGCAGGCCGCTCACTTGGGCTGACGCCGCCGGCTCATCGTCTACTCAAGGAGTGCACATGCCGGTCTATACCTGCACGACGACAACGGGGACGCTGACGGCCGGCGTCAAAACGGCGTTGGCTCAAGAGATCACCCGCATCCACGCCGAGATCAACCAGGTGCCCAGTACTTACGTCAACGTCGTGTTTCACGAGCTCCCCGCCGGGGGTATTTACACGGACGGTGTACCAGCGAATCCGGTGCTGGTTAACGGCTGGGTGCGATCCGGTTATCCCGCAGACAAAACCGCCCGCCTCGCAACGGAAATCACAGCGGCCGTGTCTCGGATCGCCAACATCGACCCGGACCGGATTCTGATGGTGATCCAAAACAGCCCCGCCAGTGGCGCTGTCGAAGGTGGCCGCATCCTGCCCGAGCCCGGGCACGAGCAGGCCTGGATCGCCGGGGCATGACGAGCCCCGACCCGGCACCCGCTTTGATCAAGCACTCGCCTCTGGCGGTGCCTGGGCATATTGTCTCGGGGTATGAGCCCGCCAGTGACGAGGCAGAGCCAAGCGATGCTGAGGAGCGGCGCATGAGCCCGCCGGTGACGAGGCAGAGCCAAGCGATGCTGAGGAGCGGCGCATGAGCGCGGTATCGCACGCCGGAGGCATCCGGCACGGCGCCGAGCCCGACCCGCACATCGTGGAGCTGAGCAGACTCATGCTGGCTCGTGCTCCCGAGCTGGGCCAGGCGCTGGCTGATCGGCTGTTCCGGGAGATCGACGTGTACCGCGACGGCACCGTCGTGACAAAGGACGAAGTCGCCGCGAGTTGCGAAGCGAACTTGACGTTCGTCTTCCACGCACTTTCAGGGCACGCGGACGTCGATGTCTCGCCCGCAGAGCACACCGGAACTGCACGCGCGCTTACCGGTTTGCCCTTGCCGGCGTTGATGACGGCCTACCGGATCGGATTCCGGTTCATGTGGGAGGAGACTCTCGCCGTCGGACGCGCGGCGGCTGTACCCACCGAATCGATTCTGGACGCCACCGCCCTCGTCTTCATTGCGCAGGACACCTTTACCCAGGCGATGGCCAGTGCCTACCGGCAGCAGCTGACCGCGCAGATTCTCGAGCAGGAGGAAGAACGGTCGGCGTTGGTCGAGGCGTTGCTGTCTCGCCGGATCACCGACAGCCAGAGCCT
>DATATO010000202.1:0-5389 GCA_036268755.1 Mycobacteriales bacterium
GACCCCACTACGAGCGGGATGCCGTATACCAGGTTGGTGGAGCGCTCACCGGCGGTGGAGCCGCATCCTCCGGCTGCGCCGCGACATTGGGGCGGGACGCGGAATTGCCGGACCAATTGGCAGCCCACCTGGTGGCGGGAGCGCTCACCGGCGGTGGCACGGAGACCGACGAATGCATCCGCACCGCGGCTCGCGCCACGGCACGGCCGCTGGTGGGGGCGGCCGAGGTAGGACGAACTACCACCGGCGAAGTGGGCGGGGTACTCACGGGCACAACCTGAGGAGACGAGCTCACCACGTGCGGCGCCGGCTGCCACGACGGACTCACCGGAGCGTTGTACGGCGAGCCGGGGGATACCGGACTGGCAGAGATCGGCGGCGGCCCAATCGCAGGTTCCGGGTAGACCTCGGCGAAAGGCTGCGCAACGGGGAGCTGCTCACCATCCCACGAGTACGGTCCGCCGACGGGCTCCACGGGCGGGTTCTCAATGGCAAAGTTCAGCTGGGCGACCTCGCGCTCGCGGCTTAGCTGTTCCCGCAGCTTGACAATGTCCTTTAGCGCCACGGTCTCGTTTTCCTCGGGACCCTGCAGGCTCTCCGAGAGCGGCACAGAGCCGTCCGCGACGCATTGCAGCAGAGTGGGTAATGGAATTGCGGCGAATTCGGCCGCCTCCTGGAGACCAAAGGTGGCCGGGACCGGTCCGACAGATACTCCACCCTCATCGGCGAGCATCTTGGCTGCGTCGCGCAGCAATCCCCACAGCTCGACAGGAAGCTCCACGCCGCCACCACCAGTGTCGGCAAGCCAATATCGCGCATCCTCCGGTTGAGCGTCGAAGAATGCCGCTACTGCGCTGAATCGGCGGTGTGGCGTCTTGGCAGAGGCAACAACCACATGATCGTCAAGAGTGTTCATCAGTACCCTCCCGTGCCTACATACGAATTCTTACCGACACGCCGGCCAGGATCTAGTGAAATCCCCAGTTACAGGGGTTTTCCACACGTGAAGCCAGGGGAAGAAAACCCAAAAATAGCCCGAAATCTCCCCATACGTAGGTCGGGGATCCTCCATTCGGATGGGGGGTTGGAATAGCGGACCTTGGCGAGCCCGACAGCCACTCTAGGCGAGGGCAAAAACTCGCTCGGAGTTTTTCCACAAGGCTGCACATAGCTCCTCGAGGTCGTCGCCGCGGAGCTGCGCCAGGTAACGAACCGTAATCGGCAGCAGGTAGGGCACGTTCTGCTTTCCACGGTGAGGCACCGGGGTCAGGAACGGTCCGTCGGTCTCGACGAGCAGGCGCGAGGCTGGAACAACGGCGGCGGCCTCATGCAGCTGCCCGGCGTTGGCGAACGTCACGTTGCCGGCGAAGCTTGTGTAATACCCGCGGCGGACACACTCCTGCGCGAATTCCTTGTCTCCGGAAAAGCAGTGCAGGATGACTCGCTCCGGAGCTCCCTGCTCGTCCAGGATTCGTAACACGTCGGCATGGGCGTCGCGGTCATGAATCATGAGCGCCTTATTGTGCCGCTTAGCGATGTCAATATGCCCGCGAAAGGCGGCATGTTGAATCGGTCGGCCCTCCTCGCCGGTGCGGAAATAGTCCAGGCCGGTCTCGCCGATGCCGACGACCTCGTCGCTGGCCGCGAGCCCATCTATCTGTTCCAGCGCCGTGTCCAAATCGTCCAGCAGCGGCGCGTCGTTGGGGTGGAGCGCGACCGTGGCCCGCAGCGTCTCGTGCTTGGCCGCCTCAGCGACACCCCATCGCGAAGACTCAACGTCGGTCCCCACCTGCACCACTCGACGCACACCAACGGCCGCGGCGGCGGCCAATGCCGCACCGACCGGCTCGCTCTGCATCTCCAGGTGAGTATGGCTATCCCACACTGGCGACGGTAGCGGCTCGGGGACGGGCGGGGTGGGCGCCTGCGATCGAGAGAATTCCTGCGGAGTCGTCATATCAGCGAGCCTCCAGGCGAGCTAGTTCGGCATCGACGATGGCGGGATCCAACTTGGTGAACACCGGTTTCGGCGGTGCCAGTTTACGTCCGGACGGAAGGGGTTTCGACTCCCACACGGCCAGTTCAGCCGCGTAGTCGCCGGTGATCACCGCATACGGAGAGGAAGGGTTGCCCTGCTCGGCGACCTCCTCGATCCGCGGCTCGGCAGCCCACACCCCGATGCCGCCCAGCAGCTCGAACACCTTTTGCGACGAGTGCGGTAGGAACGGGGTCAATAGGCTCTTGCAGTCGTCCACCAACTGCAAGGCCACGTGCAACACAGTGTCGCGGCGGGCCGCCTCCTCGGGGCGGTCTGCCGACAACTTCCACGGTGCCTGATCCGACAGATACCGATTGGCCTCCGCGACCATGCGCATCGCCTCGGTGATCGCCGCCTTAAACCGGCAGCGCTGCAGGAGCGACCCGACCACCCCGAAGGCCTGCTTCGAAGCCTGCAGCAGCGCCCGATCGGCATCGGTGAGCGCGGTGGCCGCGGGAATCTCGCCGTTGTATTTGGCCGCCATGGAGATGGAACGATTGACCAGGTTGCCCCAGCCGGCGACCAGCTCGTCGTTGTTGCGGCGCAGGAACTCCGACCAGGTGAAGTCTGTGTCCTGGGTCTCCGGGCCGGCCACAGTGATGAAGAACCGCAGCGCGTCGGCGTCGTAGCGCTGTAGGAAGTCGCGCACATAGATGACGACCGAACGGGAGGAAGAAAACTTCTTGCCCTCCATGGTCAGGAATTCGCTCGACACGACCTCCGTGGGCAGGCTGAGCCGCCCCAACTCACCGGGGGCGGTGCCCGATTCGCCGTTATATCCGAGCAGAATAGCGGGCCAAATCTGCGAGTGGAAGGTGATGTTGTCCTTGCCCATGAAGTAGAACGCGGACGCGTCGGCGTTCTCCCACCACAGCCGCCAGGCCTCGGGCTCGCCCACGCGATGCGCCCATTCGATCGACGCCGACAGGTAGCCGATCACGGCGTCGAACCACACATAGAGCCGCTTGTCGTTCCGGCCCTCCCACTCGGGGAGCGGAATGGGGATACCCCAATCGAGGTCGCGGGTGATGGCGCGGGGATGCAGGTCTTCCAGCAGGTTGAGTGAAAACTTCAGCACGTTGGGCCGCCAGTCGTTGCGGGCCCGAAGCCAGGTGCCCAGCGCATCTGCGAAGGCCGGCAGGTTCAGGAAGAGATGCTCGGTCTCCACGAACACAGGTGTCTCGCCGTTGATCCGGCTGCGCGGGGATTTCAGATCCGTCGGATCGAGCTGATTGCCGCAGTTGTCGCATTGATCGCCGCGGGCGCCGTCGTAGCCGCAGATGGGGCAGGTGCCCTCGATATAGCGGTCGGGCAGGGTGCGGCCGGTAGACGGGGAAATGGCGCCCAGCGCCGTCTTGGAGAAGATGTAGCCGTTGCGGTAGAGGCCGCGGAACATCTCCTGCACCACCGTTTGGTGGTTGCCGGTCGTGGTCCGGGTGAAAAGGTCGTAGGAGAGACCGAGCGAACGCAGATCCTCGGCGATAACCCGGTTGTAGCGGTCCACCAATTGCCTGGCCGTTACGCCCTCGGCGTCGGCCTGCACCTGAATCGGGGTGCCATGCTCGTCGGTGCCCGAGACCATCAGGACCTTGTTACCCGCCGCACGCTGATATCGACTGAAAATGTCGGACGGCACGCCGAAGCCTGAGACGTGACCGATATGCCGGGGCCCGTTGGCGTAGGGCCAGGCGACCGCCGTAAGGATGTGGCGAGGGTTTTCAACGCTCATAGCCGAATAGCGTAGTGGTGGCGCCCGACAAGAGGATGCCCCACTGGGCCGATGACATGAGTAATGGCCGCTCGGTCACCCCTCACTAACGATTGTCGGAGCCAACCATGACGGCATTGTAGACGTCTCGCCGTCTCGCCCCCGTCAGCGCTGCGACTATCGCGACGGCCTGCTTACGGGACACGTCCTGGGCCTCTACACGTTGTACCTGGTCGAGCCAGTGAGCGACCGTGGCCGCGTCAGCGGAAGTGAGGTCGCTGGTCCGGGTCAACCCGGCGACAACCAGCGTGATCTCGCCCCGAACGCCCTCGGCGGCCCACGCGGAAAGCTCCCCCAACGGTGCGCGCAGAACCTCCTCGTAGGTTTTGGTCAGCTCGCGGCACACCGCGGCGGGTCGTTGTTCGCCGAACTCGGCGGCCATAGCGGCCAGCGCCTCCGCAAGCCGGTGCGGCGCCTCGAAGAAGACCATCGTCCGGGCCTCGCCGGCGAGCTCGGCGAGCCTGCCGCGGCGTTCGGCGGCCTTGCGCGGCAGAAAGCCCTCGAAGCAGAACCGATCGCAGGCGAGCCCGGAGAGCGCGAGCGCCGTCGTCACCGCGGACGGACCGGGCAGCGCCGTGATAGCGAACTCGCCGCCCGCCGACTGTGCCTCTGCCGCGGCGCTGACGAGTCGGTAGCCGGGATCGGAGACGCTCGGCATGCCAGCGTCGGTGACGAGGAGGACCGTCTGCCCGGCGCGCAGCGCGTCGAGCAGCTGTGGCGTCCGGCCGCGCTCGTTGTTGTCGTAGTACGACAGGATCTCGCCGCGGGGAACGACCTCGAGTCCCGCGGCCAACCGCCGCAGCCGGCGGGTGTCCTCGGCGGCGACAATGTCGGCGGATTCCAGCTCCGAACGCAGCCGGGCGGAAGCGTCGTCGAGATTGCCTAACGGCGTTGCCGCCAACACCAACCGCCCTTGCCCCGCCGCAACGGCGCGTTCTGTAGCCACACAAGCATGGTAGGCGAGGAGCGAAAGACGACCTGGCGGCCCAGGCTAGGTGATGGGCGAGTTGATGGAACTGTCTGTGGTGCGGCGGGAACCGTTGCGGTAGCCAAAGAATCCGCCGAACGCAATTTTTACGGTCTGCTCACACGCCACCTTCAGCGTGCCTCCGTTGGAGGTGACCCGCATGCGGAGGGAGGCTTCGTGAGCGTAGAACCGGTTCTGGTATTCCGTCACGGCGGCCTGGGCGCTCTCTGCCGAGATCGGCAACACATCGGGGGCCTTCTCCGCGGTGGATACGGCGTCGGTGTTCACCGCGCCCGCGGCCCATTCCGCGGCCCCGTCACAGATGGATTCCAGGTCCCGTTGCGCGAGGAACGCCGACGTCGCCGCGGTGAAGCCCATGATCATCACCACGACGATCAATACGCAACCCAGGATCAGCGGGAGCATGCTGCCCTCGTCGCCGCGCAGGCGTAGGCGCTCGAGTGGAGTCAGCATCATTCGTCGCTGATGTGTTGGCCGCGGGCTTGTTTAACCTCGAGGCTAAAGCCGGGGCTGGTAGCAGTGATGCTGCCCGGAATGTCCTGCGGCGCCCCACCATCAAAGGAATACGTGGCACCAAACGTCACCGTGACAAACC
>DATATO010000203.1:0-4236 GCA_036268755.1 Mycobacteriales bacterium
CCCTCCCGACTAGCGCTAAGCGCCGCGAATCGACCCGTCGCTCTGTGTCTACCCCGCCTCGACAGGCTCAATACATGTCTTAGCGCAACGATTGCGTAACATTGCGGCTTACTCGCTCGGGTAGTAGCCCTGCCGTAGTGCACGTCCGTGGGTTTCACGCCGCTGATCACGATTCTTTGGGGCGACCGCCGGTAGTCAGGGCTGCTCGTCCTCGCTCAGAGCAGCACGTCTTCGGTGGCGGATGGCCTATAAGTCTGGCGGTGGCGATCCCGATCAGCGATTCGGTGATCTCCGTCTGTTGGTGAGTATTCGCGCCGGCTGGTGACTCATTTGCCAGCGTCCCTGACTTGCCGGTCCCAGTCGGTGGCTGCTGGTCTAACCGTGCGGTGAGCACCGCGGTGGTCATCACGCCGAGCGGCCGCCTGGTCGGAGACTCAACGGCGGCCAGTGCGGAGTGGCCTCGCCGGGAACCCTATCGTCCAGGCTCGCTGATCCCGCGGCGTCCTTGGGGCTATGGCGCCGCAGTACCACGGCCGGGATGACAGCAGCACGCGGGACAATGCTTGACACGGCAGGGAAAACGATCTCGAAACCGGGCGGCGACGGCTGCCTGAGCTGCTACGACGACATTCCGATCGGGACGTGCGGTACCTTGCGGCGCTCCGTCGATTTCATCAGCGACGGCCGGCCGTGGTGTCAGTGGGATTGGTCGGCGAATCCTAGAAGCAGGTAGTTCAGGCCTGTGGTGAACTGTTCGGCGCTGGTATAGCTGGCGAGTTGGGTGGCTAACGGCGTGGGCGTGAGATCGTTAGGGCCCGCGCTCGCGGCCCGGGACGCCTCGAGTGCGGCAAAACCGATCGTGTAGGTGTGGATCGCGGCGTAGGCCTGCTGAGCGCGCTGCTCGTCGCCGAGCCCTGCCCGCAACACTGCCATGACCGTTTCCATACGAGCGATGGCGGAGGGCGATACCACCGGATGGCTGAGATAGATATGTAGGGCAGCGGGCTGCTCGATGAGGAATTGGCGCAGCTTATCCGCAGCCTCGATGATCCAGGCTTGCCAGTCTTCGCCGGCGGACTGTGTGGGTTCCCTGGCGTGCGCGAGCATCCGGTCAACTACTTCGTTGAGCAGGTCGTCTTTGCTGTGCACGTGGCGGTAGAGCGACATCGGGGCCACACCTAGCTCGGCTGCCAGGCGCCTGATGGTCAATCGTTGAAACCCCCGCTCCACGACCACCCGGGTGGCCATCTCGATGACCTGCTCCCGCGAGATCGTCCCCCAGGCGGCGCGCCCAGCCCCGGCGGCTTCGCCGGGCCCAGGCGCTGAAACTGTGGAGTTCACAAGCTTCACCCTAACCACTGTGCGTACGGCTACGCACAGTGGTGCATAATGAGTACTAGTACTCAAGGGGTTAGCTGACCCCGGGGAGGTTGAGGTGAACACGATTTCATGGATGCTGAGCGACGTCCTTATCCGCAGATTGTTGATCTTCAACGTCCCGGCGGCGTTCATCGGCTTTGCCAGGCGCTCGGCGGTTGCCCTATGTGACGTACTCCCGCCGTTGCGGTGACTACCTGCGCACGTGGATGTTCCGGGAATGCCTACCAGTTAACGTGGATAGTAACGCACCGAAGCTCGATATTCTCGGCGGTGAAAGACCAATTCGATTGACTCCCACTGACACAGAAGTCGGTCGTACGGAGTGCCCCGGCGACGTTTCGCGGCCACGTTGCTCGGGCCGCGTTGTTCGGGTCACGTACGTCGGTCAGGTAGATACGCCGCTCGGAGTGAAGTCCGTGGCGCCCCAGGGGCCGGTCAGTATTGTCATCTCAGCCCAAGGCCCTTTTCGTCAACGAAGGAGGTTTTCCGGAGGTGCGTGAGACGTCCATCGCCAGAGCGCGGAGCGTCCTGCCGATGTCGAATACGCCTTTGGCATGTAGCGACGCAGGCGCCTACCGAAGATACCGCGCCGTTGCGATGACGTCACCCCGCCGCAGGCCCGGCCATCATCCCCGCCACCAGGTTATGCCGGCCCTGACGCGCTACGGCGGCTTTCCGGCCGCGCGAACCGAATACCCCGGTTCCGCCGGAAGCTTGTGGTCCTTCGAGCGCGGACAGCAGAGAGCATGCACGCCGGGTCGCGAACCGACCAACGGCGGGAAGTTCGCTAGCCGCCGCCGTCCAGGGCTCGCGCATTGAAGATTGCGCCACGTCCGGGTGAGGCCAGCGGCCTTGAGTAGATAGGGGGAGCCGATGCCGCAGCAGCACGGTGTTCGCGGACGCCGATATCAAATTCGTCATCGGAACCGAATACGGGCGGCTATGAGTCCGTGAAGGGTAGGCGTGGCTTGTGAAGAACGGCGAACGGGCGACCGGCGTGACTGGCCGGGATCGGGCGCGGATTGGGGAGACGGTCCACGGCGTGACCGAACAAAGGACGGATGTGGGCCCGGTGGTGACGATTAGCAGGGGCCCAGGCACGGGCCAGTGTTTTTGGCTGGGATATCGTGACATCACAATCATCGGCCGCAATACCGACTGCGACGTCGCCTTGTCCCACTCCACAGTTTCCGCTCAGCATGCTGAGATTCGCCGCATCAGAGACGAGTTCGTGCTGGTGGATTTAGGGTCGCTCAACGGTAGCTACGTCCGTACTCAGCCTGTGGACACGATTCCACTATGTAATGATGATGAAATATCGATTGGTATTTTCCGGCTCGTTATCTCAGGGCTTGATGATCTATCGACGGGCCGATGTGACCACGGGTCACCGAGCGGCGGTGGACATGAACTCAACGCTCAGCCAGTATCGGAGCGGGCAGGAGTAGCGCCGGAGAAACTGCCGACGACATCCGGACAGGTGATGGGCGAGTGCTGAAGAACATACGTGAAGCGCTGCGCGTCAAGCTGATCCGCGCAGTCGACGATGTCATCGCCCGCCATCACGCTGAGCACGACCAGTTGTTGAGGGACGAGCTGAAACAATTGAAAGCTGACTTTCGCGACCAGGCCGAACGGATCGTCGAGTTCGCCCGAGCAGTCGAGATTCGTGACCGGCGAGATTTAGTAGCCGCGGGCGAACGTGCTGCCGCTAGGGAAAGCGCCGAGTTCGCGCGAGAGCACATGTCCGGTGCCCGCACTTTTCCGGATCCCGCCACGACGATGGACTACGCTCTGTCCCTGGTCGGTGGGGCAGGAATGGCACTGGAGTTCGGCGTCTATACCGGCGCAACACTCACCACGATTGCCCGAGCCTGCATCGAGCGGGCAGTGTATGGATTCGACTCCTTCGACGGGCTACCCCAGGACTGGCGTGCAGGCTTTCCCGCCGGAACATTCGCGGCATCGTCGACGCCCCACATCGCCGGCGTAAAAATCGTGACCGGATTGTTCGCCGATACATTGCCCAGATTTCTCCACGACCACCCCGATCCGGTCGCATTTCTGCATCTGGACGCGGACCTCTATTCATCAACCCGCACCGTACTTCACCTGCTCGGGCCCCGCCTACGGGCCGGGAGTGTAATCGTCTTCGACGAATACTTCAACTATCCAGGCTGGATTGACCATGAACATCGCGCCTGGCAGGAATTTATCGCCCAAACAAACATCCGATTTAGCTACGAAGCCTACACGCACGACAACGAACAAGTCGTCGTTCGAATCATGGAGAATTGAGGACCCGGGACTACCGAAATTCCGACGACAGCATGCAAGTCAGGCGAGCGCAACGATGTCAGCGTCGAAGGTCGGTCGGGTTGCGCCAAGGGTTAGTGGTTCCAGGCCGATCTCCAGAAGGGTGCGGATGAAACCCTCGGACCTGCGCGGCGCGCGACGAGATTATCAAGCTCCGTGTCTTAAATGCAGATCAAGCTGGGCACAAGTGTCCGGTGCACCTTTATCGGGCGTCGGTTAGTCTCTTGTCCCGCTGACGATCAGCCATCCCGGTCACGTTAAGCCACTGGGCAGCCACTTCCCTAGACAGCCTAGAGCGCTGGTCTGAGAGCTCGTAAGCGCACCACCAGGGTGGCGGCCGCAGAAGGTGGCGAACACCCGATCGTGACCTCGATGGGTGTTCGCTGACTATTGAGTGGAAGGTTCAAGCGTGCCGCTGCACCGTGCAGAAATCCGGAGCTTAACAAGCGATTTTACGTACTCGAATACGTGTCACGAGTTAGTCTTCAAATCGGTGTTACCCGCTCGGATGGGACGTCCCGGCTTTTATCTTTGGGGCTA
>DATATO010000204.1:0-3386 GCA_036268755.1 Mycobacteriales bacterium
GTGAACCGCTGCGCGTCCTCCGCCGTCCACCAGTCGCGCAGGTTTCCGGTCGCGTCGTATTTTCGGCCCTGGTCATCGAAGCCGTGACTGATCTCGTGCCCAATCACCGCGCCGATACCGCCGTAGTTGACGGCGTTGTCCACCTTCGCGTCGAAGAACGGCGGCTGCAGTATCGCGGCCGGAAACACGATCTCGTTCATCGGCGGGTTGTAGTAGGCGTTTACGGTCTGCGGCGTCATGAACCACTCGCTGCGATCCACCGGTTTGCCGAGCTTGTCGAGATCGCGCTGGTGATCCAGCGTGGCCGACCGTTCCATGTTTCCTATCAGGTCGGTCGAAGTAACCTTCAGGCCCGAATAGTCCTTCCATGTCATGGGGTAGCCGATCTTGATGGCCAGCGTATCGAGTTTCTTTTTGGCCTCAACCTTGGTCGCCGGACTCATCCAGTCGAGACCATCGATCGAGGCCCGATAGGTGTCGATGAGCTCGTGGACGAGGCGGTCGATCCGCCGCTTGGCGGTCGGTGAGAAACGCTGCTTCACGTATCGCTTGCCGAGCAGGTCGCCTAGTGCCCCATCGACCACGGAAACCCCACGCTCCCACGCCGGACGGATTTTCTCCTGCCCGCCGAGGTCGCGGCTGTGGAACTCGAAATTGGCCGTGACGAACGGCTGACTCAGTAAGGGGGCATAATCGTCGACCAGCCGGAACTTGAGGTAGAGCTTCCAGTCATCCAGCGGAACCGACGTAACGACCGAGCCCAGCGCGGTGAAGAAGCTCGGCTGGCCAACGATGAAGCTGTCGGCGTGCACCCCGGCCGCGGATAGATAGGAGTTCCAGTCCAAGCCGGGCGTTTTGGCATTGGCCTGCCCGGGCGTGAACTTGTTGTAACTGGCCAGGATGTCCCTGGTCTGCGCCTCGTCCCACTGTGCCTGCGCGAGCCGATTCTCGATCGCGAATATTCGCTCCGAGGCCCGATCGGCGGAGACCCCCGCGAGGCCGAGCGTTCGATCGATGTAGCCGCGGAGCTGGTCACGCGCTGCGGCGAACTTCGGGTCGGAACCCAGATAATATTGCCGATCCGGCAGCGTAATACCGCCCTGGGCAATTTGAGGTATGTAACGAGCCGCGTCCTTGGCGTCCTGGTCCACGCTCAGCTGAATGGGGCTGGAACCCGCCGTTACCGCGGTCTCACCGAAGTACTGCGCGAGCCCGGAGGCGGAGGAAATCTGGTCGATCCGGCCGAACCCATCGGTCAATGGCTTGGCACCGAGGCCGTCCCGCCGCTTGGTGTCCATGAAGCTGGCGTAGAAGTCGCCAATCTTTTGGTCCTCGGAGCCAACTTTGCCGTCCTGGGCCTGGCTCTTGGCGATAATTCGCTTGAGATCGGCCTGAGCCCGGTCCGTCAGGATGTCGAACGCGCCGTATTTGGTCCGATCCGAGGGAATCTTGGTGGAGCGCAGCCATCCGCCGTTGGCGAACTGGAACAAGTCGTCCTGCGGCTTGACGTGGTGGTCGTAGTCGGAACGGAGTAGCCCAGACTCAGCTGCTCCCGGTGTCTGACACGCCGTGAGCACTAACGTCAACGCTACGCCGACACCGACAAACCATCCGGATTTCTTCACTGCGCCTCGCTATCGTGCACAACGGGACATGACGTCGACACCCTAACGCGCGGCGGACCGGCGACGAAGCATCCACCGCCACATCAATGTCACAATCACGACAGCCAAAACTGAGGCGATACCGCCGAAGACAGTGGGGGCCCGGCCGCCGAACCGTTCGCCCAACGCCCCCAGCAGCGGAGACCCTATCGGTGTGCCGCCGAGGAACACCAACATGTAAAGCCCCATGACTCGCCCGCGCATGGACGGATCGATCGACAGCTGCACGCTCGCGTTGGCGGCGTTGGTGAACGCCAGGGCGGCCAGGCCCGTTGGGATCAGCACCGCCCCGGTTGTCACCAATGACGGCATCAACCCAGATATCGTCTCCAACACCCCGAACGCGAGCGCGGCACCGACGACCATGCACAGCCGAGGGCGGCCGCGGCGACGAGCCCCCAGACTGGCGCCGATGAGCGAGCCCACCGACAGCACCGTCAGCAAAAGACCGTAACTTTCCGGGCCGCCGTGGAAGGTATTGCGGGCCAGCAGCGGAAGCGTGAGATAGAAGTTGATTCCCAGCGTGGAAACCACGAGAACCAGGACCAGCACGCCGAGGAGCACCGGTCGCTCCCAGACATAGCGGAGTCCCTCCCGCAGCTGGCCGCGCGCCCGCGGAACTCGCCGGCTCCGGAACAGCCGTTCCGGATTCACCGCAAACAACCCACCGATGACGGCAACAAAACTGGAAGCATTGAGCAGGAATACCCAGCCCGTGCCAACCCCGGCAATGACGAGACCCGCGACCGACGGACCGACGATGCGCGCAAGGTTGAAGGTCATCGAATTCAAGGCCACGGCATTGCTCAACTGCGCCGGGCCTACCAGCTCGGGGGCGAAGGCTTGTCGGGTGGGGGTGTCCATGGCGGTAAAAATCCCCAAGACCAGGCATAACAGGTAAACATGCCACAACGCGACCAGATGTGTAACGTCCAACAGGCCGAGCAGTAGCGCACATAAGCCCATGCCGGCCTGCACGACGATCAGCATCCGGCGCTTGTCGTAACGGTCGGCGAGCATTCCGCCCCACAGCGACAGCGGCAACGTCGGAAGAAACTGCAGTGCGCTGGCTACGCCGAGCGCGACGGCGCTGCCGTGGGAAAGGTTCAGTACCAGCCAGTCCTGCGCGATGCGCTGCATCCAGGTGCCGATGAGGGAGACGATCTGGCCGCCGGCGAAGTAGCGGTAGTTGCGGACCCGCAGCGAGGCAAAGATGCTCGAGCGGACGGGCGAATCGGAGGCTGGTGTGCCGGGGATAGGCGTGTCTTGGGACTGCGTCACGGATGCCGACGCGTTGGTCAACAGACCTCCTGCCGCGCGCAACATCGAGTCTGATCGATGTCGCCGCTCATCAATCGCACAGTCGGCCGGACCGATGAGACGGGATCGCCGCTAGCCGGACGATGCATGGCACAACTGCCTTCGGGACCCAGTTTAGGCCGCAGATCGAGCGACGACCGCGGTTGACTAGAAGATCACACCCGCGTTTGTGACAGCGTCACACTGGGCCGATCATGCCGTGGTGCCGCCGTCAACGACGAGGTCGTGGCCCACAGCGTAGGAGGCGTCATCGGAGGCGAGCCAGATTGCCGCTCGCGCAATCTCCGCGGTGCCTCCCACGCGACCCAGCGGAATCGTTTCCTTGGCTCGCCGAGCGCGGGCGGCGTGATTCTCGCCGGGCCGTAGCGACATGTCGGTGTCGGACGCCCCGGGGCTTACGGC
>DATATO010000205.1:0-11367 GCA_036268755.1 Mycobacteriales bacterium
GACGCCGGCCTGTTTTTCATCGCCTACCAGCGGGATCCGCGCAAGCAGTTCGTGCCGGTGCAGCGCAACCTGTCGCAGTCCGACGGGATGAACGAATACACCAAGCACGTGGGTAGCGCGCTGTTCGCGTGTCCGCCGGGAGCTCGCCGCGGCGAATTCTGGGGCGAGCGCTTGTGGCGCGCCGCCGGCGTGATGTAGCGCGGCCTGTCACAGATAAAGAACCTAGCCGGGATTCGTATCGAGTAACAGCTTCACGTGCGCCCAATCTTCTTTCCGCTCCCGTTAGGCTTGTGCACCATGGTCGACCAGCATCCGGGCGTAGCCGTCTATAACCCCTACGTTGCGCCCCAGTATGGGCCGGCGGTCGATCCACGACTCCGCGGCGTAGTCACGCCGTGGCATCGCAAGCAATCCGTTCGGATCGTGTCGGCTGTTCTTATTTGCGCATTCATTTCGCTGTGCGCTATAGCGATGCTCCTGCTGCTGGGCAACAGCTTCGGGATCGGCGTCCTCACCGTCGCCATCTTGGCCGCGTTTGTTCCAGTACCGATCTTGGTCTTCGCGCTGCTCTGGCTCGATCGGTACGAGCCGGAGCCGTGGCATTACCTGATGTTTACTTTCGCCTGGGGCGCGTTCGTCGCCACCTTGGCTGCGTTGATCATCAACACCACGGGTAGCGCGCTGGTGAAGGACCTCACCGGTCAGGACGCAACGACGACGACGGCTATCTTTATCGCGCCTCCCACTGAAGAGACAGCGAAGGCCGTCCCGCTGTTTCTGATGTTGTTCCTGGTGCTCATCGGGCGCCGTGTGATCCACGGCGTCATCGACGGCATTGTGTACGCGGGCATGGCGGCTATCGGTTTTGCGTTTACCGAAAACGTCCTCTACTTCGGCGGTGCCTACGTTGAGGCCGCCGACAAGGGCGGCGGCTCGGACGGCCTCGTGGCACTGCTCACCACCTTTGTGATGCGGGCCGTCATGTCACCGTTTGCGCATCCCCTGTTCACCTCGATGACCGGGATCGGCGTTGGGCTGGCCGCCGTCACCAAAAGCCGCGCGGTTCGGGTGCTCGCCCCCATCGGTGGCCTGCTGTTGGCAATACTCCTGCACGGCACCTGGAATGCGTTAGCGACCAGACAAAACCTCTTACTGCTAGGCGTTGGCTATCTACTGATCATGATTCCGCTGTTCATCGGCCTGATTGTCTTAGCCGTGTGGTTGCGCAACAAAGAATCGCGACTGGTCGACACCATGCTGCCCGTCTATGTGCAGCACGGTTGGCTCACGGCGACGGACCTGACCTCGTTGAGCACGATCGCTTCGCGGCGGACCGCTCGATCCACGGCGCACAGCTACGGTGGAGGTTACGCAGCGAAGGCGATGCAAGAGTTCCAGTTGGCCGCCATCAAACTTGCTTTGCTCCGACAGTCTCTGGTGCGTGGCTGGGCGAGCGAAGATTACGGCAACCAGGAACGCGAGCTGCTCTCGATCCTGGTTTCCAGGCGGCAGTACGTAGCCACCGCCGCCGCTCGCTGGACCGCCAACCATGGTCGGCAATACTGGGGGTGGGCTGGATACCAGGGGTTGCACGCGCCCTATGCTGATTCGGGGCACTGGCCCCGGCAGGGTGGGCCTTACAACAGCCGACATGGAGGTGTGCGCTGAGACTCTGGGAACGGTTGCGCGTCCTCGCCCGCGAGCCCGAAGAATCCGCCAGCCCGCCCATCGAGCCGGGCACCCAGCCCGCGCCTTCCGGGTCCCCCACAGAGGCGGTGTCCTACCCGGTTCGTCTCACCGCTGCGTGGTCGTGGCGCCTTCTGGTAATCGCGGCGGCGGTCTACGTGCTTGCGAGATTCATCGCCGTAGTGCAGGTCGTGATTATCCCAATTCTGATCTCGTTCCTGTTGTCTGCGCTGTTGCAGCCGATCGCCGGCTGGCTGCGGCGTCGAGGAGTTCCCCGCGCAGTGGCGGCGGTGATCGTGGTGATCGGTGGTTTGGCGACCGTGGCCGGCACCCTTACCGTCGTTATTCGGGCGCTGATTCACGGCTTCGCCGACCTGTCCGACCAGGTGGGCGATGCGCTGAACAAGATTCAGCAGTGGCTCATCGACGGTCCGCTGCATCTGTCCGAGAAACAGATCAACGACGCGGCGGCGGCCGTGCAGGATGCGCTGAAGAAAAATCAGGACGTATTGACGTCGGGTGCGTTGGACACGGCCACTACCGCCGCACATATTGTGGGCGGATTTTTTCTGGTCATCTTCACGACCTTCTTCTTCATGAAGGACGGGGAGCAGATTTGGTCGTTTCTGCTCAAGTTTTCGCCGCAGAATATGCGCGAGGCTATCCGCGAGGGTGGTAATCGGGCCTGGCGGACCCTGATCTCCTATGTGCGGGCACAGGTGGTAGTGGCGTTCGTCGATGCGGTGGGGATCGGGCTGGCGGTGTATCTCCTGGGGGTTCCACTCGCGTTGCCGCTCGCGGCCCTAGTTTTTTTGGGCGCATTCATCCCAATTGTGGGTGCCACGTTGTCCAGCATTATTGCGATATTGGTGGCACTCGTCGCAAACGGTCCGATTACCGCGTTGTTTCTTGCTCTGCTGGTGATCGCCGTGCAGCAGATTGAGGGCCACGTGTTGCAGCCGCTGCTGATGGGGCGGGCCGTCGCGGTGCATCCGCTGGCGGTGGTGCTGGTGATCGCGGCGGGGCTTGTCATCGCCGGGCTGGTGGGTGCGCTTATCGCCGTGCCGATGATGGCGATGGCGAACACCATGTTCAGCTATTTGGCGTCCAGATCGTCTGGCGTGCCGGAGTTGCCTGCCCTGCCGAAACCGTAGGCCAGGTCGCGCCCTAGCTGGTCGCGGCCTCTAGGGCGCTCCGGCGGCGCCCGACCTCGGTTCCGGCGTCAGTTAGGGCCTCGTGAAGCCGACCCAGGACCGGCGCGAACTGGCTCCACTGTGCCCGAAACCGCTCGGCGGCGGGTCCCGACCAGGTGGTCGCCGCCAGCGTTTGGTCTATCGACCCGCGCAGCTGCTCCATGTGGGCTGCATTGGTGGCGAAGGTTCCCGCCAACCGAGACATCTCGTCCAGCTGACCGCCGACAGTTCCGTGCATATCACGCCTCCGATTTCGAGTGTCGATTATGTCGAGATCGAAGGTAACCCGTCACCCTGATCTTTCTGCCGGTATCCACAGTCCTCCCGGTTGTCCACAGCTATGCCAAGCGCCCCCGGCATTTTGTGACTAAATGCCGTTGCCAGATCCTTAACCCGCAGATTGAAGAAATTGGGTTTGGCGTGGTCAAGCGATGCTGATCTGGCGGATCCAGTGGTTAACGCCGTCGATCGCATCATCGATGAGGATGAATGATCAACCTAAGCCGGGACAGGGGCCTTGGCCGCTGCGTCCAGGCGGCGCAACGCCTCCCGCGCGACGTCGGGCTTGGTGGTGTACCAGAAGTCGGGCAGTGAGCGGCGCAGATATTTGCCGTACGACGCGCTGTGCAGCCGCGAATCCAACACGGCGACGACGCCCTTGTCGGTGCTGGAGCGGATGAGCCTGCCCGCACCCTGGGCGAGTCGCACCGCGGCGTGGGGCACGAAGACGTTGCCGAAGCCGGAGGCTCCGGCCTTGTCGGCGGCGGCCGACCGGGCCGCGATGAGCGGGTCGTCCGGCCGGGGGAACGGCAGCCGGTCGATGACCACGAGCTGGCAAGCGTCGCCCGGCACGTCCACACCCTGCCACAGCGACATCACGCCGAACAAACAGCTGGACGGGGACTCGCGGAACTGTCGCACCAGCGCGGTAAGACTGTCGTCGCCCTGCAATAGCACCGGGAGGTCGGTCGCCCCCCGCACCGCCTCCGCCGCTTGGCTCGCCGCGCGGCGCGACGAGAACAGGCCGAGGGTCCGCCCTCCGGCGGCCTCCACCAGCTCAAGCAGCTCGCGCTGCGCCACATCCGGCAACCCGGAGGCCGTCAACCGCGGCAGTCGTGCCGCCACGTACAGAATCCCCTGCTGCGGGTAGGCGAACGGCGAACCGACGTCGATCCCGCTCCAGGCGGGCGCGTCCGGCAGCTTGAGCCCTAGGTCGCCGGCGGCGGCGTCGAGCTCGCCGCCGAGCGTCAGCGTCGCCGAGGTGGCGATCACGGTCCGGTCGGCGAATAAGTGTTTACCCAGTTGGCCAATGACCGACAGTGGTGCGACCACGAGTCGCCGCCGTTCCTGGTCGTCCACGGACACCCAGGTCACGTCATAGGAGTTATTTTCCACCATGCGTCCGCTGATTTCGGACAGCTCGGTGAGCTGCTGCAAATCCTGATGCGCGTTGACCGAGACTTCTCCGTTGTTCTTCGCCTCGCTGTTTTTGGCGGCCGCCGTCAGCATGGCCGCGGCAGTAGTGGCCACGCTGTCCAGCAGCGTCAAGGCCTGCCCCAGCGCCTCGGGTATGGTCTCCAGCCTGCCGGCGGGCAGCACCGCCAGCGCGTTGTCGAATGCGGCCTCCGCTGCCTCGAACCGCTCCGTCAGGTCGACCGACAGCATCTGCGTAGCGCGCCGGACCAGGCGGCGGATAAACTCCGGCACCAGCTCCGCGCGGGCGACATTTGTGACGTGCCCCGCCAGCTCGTGCGCCTCGTCCACCACTACCACATCATGCGTCGGTAGCACCGAGCGATCATGCAGCATGTCCAGGGCGAGCAGCGCGTGGTTGGTGATCACAATGTCGGCCTGCCGCGCCTTAGCCTTGGCGCGTTCGGCGAAGCATTCCTCGCCGAACGGGCAGCGCTGCGCCCCCACGCACTCGCGCGACGACACGCTTATCCGCCGCCACATGGCGTCGTCTACGCCCGGATCGAGGTCGGTCCGCTCGCCGGTTTCGGTCTTGTGGGTCCATTCGCGGACGGCACCGAACTGCTGCTCCACTCGAGACAGCTCGCCGAGCCATTGTGTTCCCTCGGAGAACAGCGAGTCGGCCTCGGCCGCACCCTCCAGTTTCGCCAGACAGGCGTAGTTGCTCCGTCCCTTGAGCAGCGCGAAGCTGGGCGTGCGGGAGAGGTGCGGGCCCAGTGTCTCGAGTAACCTCGGCACGTCGTGCTCCACAAGCTGCGACTGCAGCGCAAGGGTTGCGGTGGAGACCACGACGCTCTTGCCTGAGTGCAGCGCTGGGACCAGGTACCCCAGCGACTTTCCGGTGCCGGTCCCGGCCTGGACGAGCAGGTGGGTGCCGCTGTCGACGGCGTCGGTGACGGCCTGCGCCATCCTCTGCTGACCGGGCCGCTCCTGGCCGCCGGGCACAGCATCCACTGCGAGCGCCAGGAGCTCCTCGACTGAAAGTTTCTTCGCAGGCGCCACGGTTGGGTAGCCTACTTTGCCGTCCGCATCGTCAGGACTGGAGTCCTGGGTAGTCTCGGGCCTGGTTTTGAACAACGGCCAGCATCCAGACGCGCCCCCGGCTAGTTACGCAGGATGTATCAGCATTCCGCGGCCCGCATAGAAGCGCCCAAGATCGTCCCAGGCGATGAAGGCATTTTCTTGACTGTGGTCAGGAAGCCCCGAGGGGTTATGTACCCACATCCCAGCGTCCCCGGCTCCTGTCGCGAGAACCAGATGGCCGCCGGTCTGCGGCGGATTGCGGTCCGGCCACCGAATCCAGGGATGTACGGAGAGCATCGCCAGGCCACCGTCGTGGATGTGCTGTGCAACTTCCGGTTGCGGTAGGTCGGGATGAACGGTGGCCTTGATCCCGAACGCCGGCGCTATCCACGCCGCGAATGGCGCGTAGAGCAGGCCGTCGAGCCGTTCCCCGCCCGGGTGGCTGCGGCGAACGTAGCCGCCCGCCGCCATACAGGCTTTCGCTAGCGTCACCGCCGGTGGCACCGGTGCACCCCGCTGCCCGAGCACCATGCGCAGGCATGCCATGCCACAGATACGCCACGACCAGAAGTCGTACGACTCCGGATCGGCCGCTCCGGAGTCGGCCCAACGGGGGTCCGCCGCGGCGGCCAAGGTACCCGCGAGGATGTCTAGGACAAGCTCGGGTGATTCCCATTGGCTGAAGTAGGGCACATTGTGGCGGGTTTGCACTCGTGGCACGGTACCGCAGCTCTATTGCGGGACAGCGGTTCGGCCACAATCGATTGCGCCGCCCAGCGCATTCCGATTGCCGCGAAATTCCAATATTCGATATCGCAACGATTAACTGGCGTTGCCAATCTTTGCTCCCCGAGACTTCACGCCGTTTGGGGCTCTTCCATCTTGAAGGAAGTATGTCAGCCAACAGCGCCTCTTTCGGCCGCATCGAGCGGGTCGCGCAGCGGTCGGTGGGCCTAGCCCGGCGACGGCCCCGCGCGAGATGTCGGCCTTCTACTACACCCAATACCCGCTACAGGACCGGTACGGCGAATGTGGTTGGACGGGGAAACCGAGCATATTGCGACCTCAACCGGCAGGCCGCCCGTGCGAGAGCTATGGCGGTCGCCGCTCGCGTTGCCAACGCCAAAAGTCGTCTTTCTATCGACGTAGCCCAAGCTCTCGTTATGCTCGGCGTGGATGCGGGCGCGGATCGCGTTAGTCTCACACCGTCACCTCGATTACGTGGGCTCACGATTTACAGCCACGTACTGCACGTCCGTGCCCACATGGCTGAAGCCCCATTTGCGGTAGAGGCGGACGGCCGCGGCGTTGTACGCGTCGGTGTACAGCATCACGCGGTCGAGTCCCTGCTCCCGCAGGTAGCGCAGGCCCGCCACGAGTAGCGCGCCGCCGAGCCCTAGCCCGTGGCTGTCGGGGTCGGTCGACAGCACATATACCTCGCCGACCCGGTCGCTCGTCGCCGACTTCTGGTGAATTTTGGTCCAATGTGCGCCGAGTAGTTCACCGGTGGATTCCCGCTCGGCGAGCAAAAACCCGGCGGGGTCGAACCAGGGTTCATTCTCTCGGAGCCGCAGGTCGGTCAATGTCCAGCTGCCCTGCTCGGGATGTCCGGCGAACGCTCGACTGTTGAGTCGAAGCCACGGTTGTTCATCCTGGCCCGGAACGAAGGCGCGGATGCGGACATCGTCCGACAGCTGCGGCTCGGCTAACGCCGGATCGTCGTCCGCGAGGGGACGCTGCAGCCGCCACAGCATGCGGTCGGCGGTCAGCCCGAACCTTTCCGCCAATTTCACGGCCGAGGGGTGCCGCCCGTGCGCCCACAGCCGCAGCTGTCCATCCACCCGTGGGGCGTTGGCGAGGATCGCCTCGAGTAGTGCCCGGCCCCGGCCATGGCCGCGAAACCGTGGGTGCACGACGAGTTCGCCGTCACCGCCCCCGGCGTAGCCGTATCCGACGACGGCCGAGCCGTCGCGCAGCAGCAGATGGATGCCGGTTTCCGCGTCACCCGGGTGCCGGATGCGAAGTCGCGTCTGATCCGATAGTGGGGGAGTGGCATCCGTTTCGGTGGCCTCGGTGACGATCGCGACGATATCCACCAGTTCCTGTGACGTCAGGGCACTGGCCCGCGCCTCGACGCGGTGCGCCGCGGTTTGGTCGGTGTGGGGCATCAGACGCTCGCCAGCTCGGGGCTGGGCATATCCCGCGGCGGCGGAAGCGTGAGCTTGTAACCGACATTGCGTACCGTGCCGATCATCGACTCGTGCTCGTTGCCCAACTTGGCTCGCAAACGCCGAACATGGACATCCACGGTGCGGGTGCCGCCGAAGTAGTCGTAGCCCCAGACCTCGCGCAGCAGCTGTTCGCGGGTGAACACTCGGCCCGGATATTGGGTGAGGAAACGCAGCAGCTCGAACTCCTTATAGGTGAGGTCCAGCATGCGTCCCTTGATGCGGGCGGTGTACTTGCTCGGCTCGATCAGCAGGTCGCCGGCCCGCAGTGCGTGTTCCGAGCTCGACGTGCTTGGTACCCCCGCCAGCCGCAGCCGTGCGGAGACCTCTGCCGGCCCCGCATTGTCGAGAACGAAGTCGTCGACACTCCAGTCCGCGGACAGACCTGCGAGCCCGGACTCACTGAGCACCGCTATCAGCCTGGCGCGCAGGCCGGTGGCGCGCAGCACCCGACAGGTGCCCCTCGCGGAAACCAGGTCGGTCCTTGCGTCCACCAGCACGACGTCGGGCTGAGTCGTCGACAGCAGAGCTTTGACGTCCTGTGGCGCCAGGCGCACGTCGTGGCCGAGTAACTGCAGGCTGGGCAGCATCGAGGCCGCGATGTCTCCGCGCCCGTCACCCCTGGTAGCCGTCAGTACCAGTATCTGCATCCCTCGACAATATCCGTTCCGTCCAGCGATGCCATGACGGCGATGTGTGACACGTCGCGCAATGTCCGACGCGTCACCGCGGTCGCCGGCCCCGACGCCTCGGCCGGCCGGGCTCTGGCACGATCAAGTGATGAAGTATCAGGGACGGCCGTCATTTTCTTCAGTGGCGCGTGCGAGCGTGCCGCGGGCGATTGCCGCGGTGCGCTCGTCGTCGAGGCTGCAAACGGCTGCATCGAGCACTAGCCACACGATGTATCTGGGAAAGATTGGCCACCTGAGTTCCTGGGCAGCCGAGTATGCGGCGCTGCCGCTGCCCGCGCCGTGGGCCGCGGCGTCGGCGGCGCTGATCGTCGCGGGCCTACTGTTCGGTGCCGGCGCGGTCTCGGCCTGGCTTGCCGCCGGTGCCGTGTTGATCTGCCAGGCTGCGCTGGTCGCCAGCTGGATCCGTGCGGCCGATTCGGTGGTGCCATGGGGCCCGGTGGCCGCGGGCGGGGTTACCTCTCTGCTCGCCGACGCGGTGGCGCTCGGCTCGCCCCGGCTGTCGCTGGAGAACCTCGCCGTCGTGGGAGCGGGTAGTTTCGCGGCCGCCGTCATCGTGCAATTTTGCACCCGGAATCGCCGAAATGTGACGCTCGCCCTCGGTGACGCTATGCAACTCCAGCTTGCCCTGATCGGCCTGGCTGCGCTGATCGTGCTCGCCGACGACGCCAACGGGGCAGTAGCGGCGGGTGCGGCAACGGCCGCCGCCGGCGCCAGCATCGTGATTGCCCAGCTCTCCGACGCGGTCACACGTAAGCCGTCCGTCCATCCGCTGGTGCCGCGCGGCTGGCTCGGGATCGTGCTCGGCATCGCGGCGGGCGCGGGCATCGGTGCCCTGGTGTTCATGGCGGGCGGTCTGTCGATCGACTCGACGGTGCCGTCATGGCAGTTGGGCGCCACTATCGGCGGGGTAGTTGGGGTGGTGGCCACGCTGGTGGATGTGGCTGCCGCGTACGAGCTTGTCGGCCGGCCCGTGACGGCCGCGGTGCATCGTGAGCTGGAATCGGCGATCCGTCGGCACAGCCACAGGCCGGCAAGGCTTCCCAGATTTACGGCGCTGGCGGTGGCGGTTCGGGGACCGTTGCTGGCGATAGCCTTCTCCGTCGCCACTGGTTACGTCGTCACATCCCTTATGCCGCTTTAGCGACAAATTCTGGAGTTCCGTTATGACCGATCGTGCCCCCGCTCCCTATGCCGGACCGACGCGGCGCCGGCGTTGGCCGTGGGTGCTGCTGACGATCGTCGTGGTGTTCGCGATCGCGTTCGTCGTCACCGACCGGCTGACGGTAGGGGTCGCAGACGATAAGGTCGCGACGGCCGTCGCCGACGCGTCGTCGCAGTACGACGTCGGCTCCGGAGCCGTGGATGTCGACATTCACGGCTTTCCGTTCCTAACCCAGGCGCTACGCGGCAGCTTCGGCCGGGTCGACGTGACTATGCGGAATGTCAAGGTCGAGGAGTTCACGATCCGCCGACTGAAGGCGAAGCTTCACGACGTCGATGTGCCGCGCTCGGTCATCACCAGCGGCGAGGCGCACAACGTGACGGCGGCCCGGGTCAACGTCACCGGTGAGGTCGATCCGCGCGAGCTCAGCTCGGCCCTGAACGTCTCTGGGCTGAAGTTCGGTCCGGCGGCGAACGGTATTCGGGTCACCGGCCCCGTCGCGTTGGCCGGTCTCGCCGGCGACGTGGACGCTGTCCTGCGCCCCCGCCTCAACGGGAATCGCCTCTCTTTTGAGGTGCAGTCGCTGGCTATCGACGGCGCGACTCCGTCCGGCCGCGTCAGCAAGTTGGTCGAAACCTACCTGGCGGGTGGTGTGCTGCTGCCGAAACTGCCGTTCGACGTGCAGATCACCGACGTGAGCGCGAAGGACGGCATGGTGCAGGTCATGGGTTCCGGCCGCGGGGTCACCCTGGTCAGCTAACGGATCCAGCCGGCTGGTCCAGCTCCGGTTTTCCACAGGTTGTTGTGTGTGGGTGCCGTGGGGTGGGGTTGTTGTTTAGGCTGACCGGCATGTGGGTGGATCGGTTTCCGAGTTGGGCGCAGGGACTAGGGGTGTTTGTCCTGGTCGCTGTGGTTGGTGTGGTGGGGTGGTTTGGGTTTGGGCTGCTGCTTTCTGATGGGGATGATTCTGGCGGGGGCGTGCCCGGCGGGCCTTCGTCATCGCATTCTGTGAGCGCCTCCCCGGAGGGTGCGCCTTCACCGCCACAGTTGCCGGCTGCCGCACGGGAGGAAACCGAGGCCGGCGCCGAAGCCTTCGCCAAGTACTACATAGAAATCGACAACTACGTTTTTAGTGTGCGAGATGTCTCCGAAGCGCGAAAACTTTATGATCCAGATGTTTGCGCAAAGTGCGCGAGTATAGATGATAACTATCAAGATTTATTCTCTAAAGGAGTTTATCCCCACGGCGGGGAATATCACGTTAGGGATGCTGACGCAACGAAAGTTGTGGCTAATTTTTATACTGTAAAAGTAACTTATGACCGTGATGCAGTGCAGACCTTGGATAAGAACGGAAAGCAGGTAGGAACATCCACTGCCGAATCTAAGGCTAATAAAGCAGTACTAAGCCTAATTTATAGGGAGGGGAGATGGTTCATTTCAAATTTCGAAGAGGGATAGCTTTGATGATCCTCTTCATGGTTGTTTCTGCATCACTATCTTTTTCACAATATTCTGTGGCTTCGGAGAATTGTAAAAGCCAAGGAGATTTCAACAATAGTCGCATTAATGTGGGCGCCACCTGTAAGCAACCCACGGAGCGCGGTTCTGGTGGTTCTAAAGAGCCGCCAAAATTATTTCGGATTACTTCAATCTTTGTGATGTTGGCTCAGAAGGGTGTAAGGCCGTCGATTGTCCGCCTGGACAGGTACCTTTTGCGCGTTTAGATCGGCCCAATGGTAGTTCCGATGCTACGGGTGGTCGTGTGCATTGTGCGGCCCCTTCGCGGGGGGATGTTGCTGGTCGGGCGTTGGTGGAGTTTCGTCAGTACAGGCCGGTGGTGCCTGCGGCCACGGTTGAGCCGGGTGGGTGGGCGTTGACGAATTATCCGTCGGTGTTTTCCTCTACTG
>DATATO010000206.1:0-6314 GCA_036268755.1 Mycobacteriales bacterium
CGATCGCGACCTACGAGATAGCGATCACCGACTCCGAGGGGCGCCGAAGTTGCACAGCCCGCCTGACCTGTCTGATTCGGCGGCCCGAGGGCGCCGAGTCCGACTAGGAGAACTCGGGGTTCTCGGTGCGAGTGCGCTTGAGTTCGAAGAAGTGCGGGTATCCGGCCAACAACCGTGCCCCCTCGAACACCTTCACGGCATCCTCACCGCGGGGGATTCTCGACAGCACCGGACCGAAGAACGCCATCCCGTCTACGTGGATGACCGGCGTGCCGACCTCCATGCCGACGGCGTCCATGCCGGCGTGATGGCTCTGCCGAAGCTTGTCGTCGTACTTTGTCGAGTTCGCCGTATCGATAAGTTCCGCAGAGAGGTGCAGATCGGCCAGCGCCTCGGCGATTACCACCAAAAAATCCTGATTTCCTTGATCGTGAATGCGGGTGCCGAGCGCGGTATACAGATCCCGAAGCACCTTGTCGCCGTACTGCTCCGCGGCGGCAATGGCGACTCGCACCGGACCCCAGCCCTTTTCCATGAGTTCTCGGTAGTTTTGTGGAAGATCGCGTCCCTCGTTAAGAACTGACAAGCTCATCACGTGGAAGTTCAGGTTGATATCGCGAGCCTTCTCTACTTCAAGTAGCCATCGTGACGATATCCAGGCCCAGGGACAGAGCGGGTCGAACCAAAAGTCGACCTGGGGGGTGGAGGCTGACGCGTCGGTCATGGCTGATTCCTTCCGGAATACGACGTGAGTCGTGTGGGTGCGGCTGGGGGTACCTTGTGCGTAACCCCGGACGGTCGGCTAATCTTCCTCGTCTCGACGATTTAGCCGAGGTTCCGCCGCCGCCAACTCGTCGGTGAGTATCGGAGCGTCGGCGATGAGATTGGTGAGATCCCCCGAGTCGTGGACGAGGCTCAACGGTGGGTTGCATCGAGCTAGCGCCTCGGCTAATTCCGTGACCGGCAACGGAACCTCCGACGCGTGGATCACCAGGTTGCCCGAGTCTTCCCCCGCGATCACCTCAGGCATTGCACTCACCGCCACATGCCGAAACGTTGCGTCCGTCGCTGCCAAAACGCTGCGCAGGAAGCGCATCGGGGGCGCATCAATCAGGTTGAGCAGGTACATCCCGTCGTCGGTGAGCATTCGCCGAACCTGTGTCATGAACTCCCGGGTCGTCAGGTGCAGCGGCACGGTCCCGTCCGCGAAGGCGTCTCCGACTACGACGTCGTACTGCCCCGAGGGTTGGGCCTCCGCGATGGCTCGTGCGTCGCCCAACTCCACCGCGATACCGCTGCCGTTCAACTCCACCTCGTCGAACCCGAGTTCCTCTCGGCCTATACGCAACACGACCGGGCTGATCTCGGCGACCAGGCTGCTGCTTTGCGGGCGGCTGTGAGCCAGATAGCGGGGGATCGTCAGTCCCCCGGCTCCCAGGTGCAGCGCGCGAAGCGGCCGCGCGGCGGGCCGCATGGTGTCTAGGGCGCAGGCGACGGCTTGTACATAGGAGAATCGCAGGTAAGCAGGATCTTCAAGATCTACATAGGACTGTCGCAGGGTTCCGAATTCCAGCAGCCGCGCCGAGTGTCGTCGTGGATCGGTGCTGACCCGCACGTTGAGTGGCCGGTCCCTCATCTGTCCTCCATCTCGATATCGGCGTTGGGGAGCATGGCGCGCTAGGAGCGTCGCTAACTGTTGGTGAGAAGCTGATCGATCGGAGCGCGGTAGTCGGTGAGGATTCGCGCTTCGCCGATCATCTTCTGTAGTCGAGTATCTCCCCACGCTAGCGATAATGGCGGTGACCACTCGGAGAGCCGAGCGGCGAGCGCTGCGGTCGGTAGCGGCTGCTGCGACGCGACGATGACAAAGTTCCCGCCCGTCGAGTGCCGCAGCACGTCTCGCTCCGCAGCGACCGCAACGTTGCCGAAGACCTGACGGACGGTCGCCAGTTCGGCGCGAAAGAGGCGCCCCGGCTATCACCCTGGTTGTTGTTCAACGCCGAGGGAACCGGCTTCGCTCGGCGGGGGTTGGCTTCCCGCCTTTACCGGCAGCGCCACCACCGGCGAGCGAGACGTTTCGAACTGGAAGATCGCCAGCTTGTCAGTGAGCGCGATCGGCAGTAACGCGGCTCCCTCCCCACCTGGCATTTCCCAGACGGATTTCTTCGCCACGACGTCGTAGGCCACGGGCCGGGACTCGTTGCCGTAGCCGTACGCGATGCCCTGCGGACTGATCGCTTGCATCGAACTCAGCGCGTCGGGCAACGGATCTAACGCCTTGTTCTGTTTCAGATCGAACACCGCACGACCCACGAGGAGGTATCGGCCGTCCGAGGAGATGCTGGTCCGGTTGATCGCATTGTCGAAGTCCACGACATCTTTGATGTCAAACTGCGGACTCGCGGCTATCACGTCGCCGGATTCCGCGTTGTGCACCGCGATGATCCCGGGCCGGGTGTTGTTCGATGACGCTTTGTCGGCCGAGCCATTGGCGAGCCACTTCACGATCAGATACTTACCCCGGACCCCTATCACCGTCCCGGCCTGCGGGTCCGCGCCCTTGGGCGCGTGATCCTTGCCGTCCCAGAGCTTGGAGCCGTTGGCGGATCTGAGCCCGAAGCGGTCCGTCACCTCCAGCTGCCGCTCCTGCTTGAAGGTGGTGACCACGTTCCCGTCCTGCGTGACCGCCACGGGAATCTCATCGGAGTTGGGGACGAATCTGTCCTTGGGAGCGAACTCCGAACCTTGACCGCTTTGCGGGTCTACCCTGAGATACTTCGCCGGCTCATCAATGGTGCCCTCTTTATGGAGCAACACTTGATCGCCGTCGCGTGCGGTGTCGTTGCGGTCCAACGTCGGCGCGAACGGACCAATCGGGGCATTGTAGATTTTTGGTTGCACGATGCCGGTGGAACTTAGCGGGTAGAAGCGCACCCTAGTATTGTTCTGGGCCTCTTCGACGGCGCTAGCACGGTGATGATAGATCGTGACCACCGCGATGTAGGAGGCCTCGCCGCGGGTCAGTATGAGGGGATAGGCACCCTTGTCGAAAAAGGTCTCGTAGTCACCTTGCCTGGCCTGCGGGTCGCCGAGGGCAATGGGTTCGCTTTTCCAGGCGACGCCGCCGTTACCCGCGTCGAGCACCCGAAGCTGCAGCTGCGTGTCATCGGTGCTCCAGAGCACCACCCGGTTGCCGACGGTGGCCACCGCGTCGGCGCTGTCCCGCCAGACGCAGCCCGACACCTCGACGGTGTCCGGGAATCGTTGGGTCGCCCCACTGGAGTCTTTGTCGCAGTCATGCGGCTTGGGCGCCGGTGCCGGTCCTTGTACCGTCTTGGTATCGCCTGCGCGGTCGTGATAATCCCCCCGACTTGACAGACAGCCGGTCAGTAATAACGACAGGGCGCTGACGAACACGTAGGCCGTGATTCTCAACGAGATTTGCCAGCTCGCCGTCTGCGCAGAATTCACGCGTATGCCTCTCATGCGTACTTGTAGAAGAGCGTGGCCAGAGTAGCGCAGCTTTAGGCGCCTGAGCCGAGTCAACTATTACTACTTGTGGATAAACCCGCGTGAGTCGACGCCCGAGGCTGTTGCGTTAGGTCCAGCTGCTAAACCACATGTGGGACTTCCAGTCGTCATAGGAGATGACTTGTCCGCTGAGGATCGGATAGAAGTAGGCGAAGGCCACGGCGACGATCACGACATATGCGCCGACGATAAGAGCCCCGGTAAGCCGTCGCTTGGCGGAGGCTTTCGCCGGTCCGAGGATCAGGCCAAGGCCTAGGGTCACCGCCAGCACGAAGAACGGCAAACTCGGCAGCGCATAGAAAAAGTACATGGTCCGGTCGGGGTACATCATCCAGGGCAGAATGCTCGCCGCCGCACACAGCAGAATGGACAGCGCACGCCAGTCGCGATTGGCCACGCTGCGCCAAAGACATACCGCTGCCGCTACCAGAAAGGTCCACCACAGCGCCGGATTACCCAGCGCGAGGATGGTGGATGAGCAGTTCGCCGAGTTACACGATCCGTCGGTCTCGTAGTAGTAGAGCACCGGTCGTTTCATAATGAGCCAGCTCAGCGGCGACGACTGGTACGCGTGCGGGGCGGTCAGATGGGCGTGGAACTCGTAAATGCCGTACTGGTAGTGCCACAGGCTCACGATCGCGTCCGGCAGGTACCACACCGTGGCGTTATTTTGCTCGGCCCAATGCCGGTCGAACCCGCCGTCGGTGGCGAACCAGCCGGTGTAGCTGGCAAGAAACGTGGCGACGGTCAGCACTATGAAGGCCGCCAGCCATATCGTCTCCCAGGCAATCGTGTCCGAAACGAAACGCCTGATGCCTGCGGTGCGCCGGGCCTGCATTTCCCAGATCACGATGAACAACAGGAACAGCGGCAGGAACCAGATGGCGCTCCACTTGACCGCCAGTCCGCAGCCCAACAGCGCCGCCGACGCGATCCGCCACCACGGCCAGTACCGCAGGCCGCGCGGCCTGCAGGCGTTCTCTAGCGTGTCGTCGCCGGCAGCAACCAGGGCGTCGTAGAGTTGCCCCCGTCGCTGCTCGCGGTCTAGGACCAGGCACGCGAAACTCGCCAGACAGAAGAACATCAGGAAGATGTCGAGCAGCGCCACTCGGCTGGAGACAAAGTGCAGGCCGTCCAGGGCCAGCAAGGCGCCGGCAAGGCAGCCGAGCGGCGTGGACCGGAACATGCGTCGGCCGAGGCGGCACATCAGTAGCACGGACGCCGTTCCGAACAGTGCAGCGGAAAACCGCCAGCCAAGGCTGTTGTAGCCGAACAGCCACTCACCCAGGCCGATGCACCATTTTCCGAGCGGCGGGTGAGCAACGAGGCCGGGACCGTTCTCGGTCGCGTTCAGCTCGTAGCCGTGATGAATGACGTCGTGGGAGTCTTTGGCGTAGTAGACCTCGTCGAAGATTTTCTGCGGCGGATTCGCGAGGTCGATCATGCGGATCGCGCCCGCCAGCAATGCGACGATCCCGGCCCAATACCAAGAGCTCACCTTGTCGCGTGGTCGCCATCGGGCAAGGCGCCGTCGACCGGCGGCGCTGGAGGTCGCACGCGCGAGGCGGCCGGTGGGCGACTCTTCAGGTTCCGTCAGTTCCGCGGTGGCTGGGGCTCCGGGCTGCTGCACGAACCGATGGTACTGGGCCGACGTATCCCGATGAGCCCGGCATGGTTTTCCACAGGTTGTTGTGTGTGGGTGCTAAGGGGCGGGGTTTTTGTTTAGGCTGACCGGCATGTGGGTGGATCGGTTTCCAAGTTGGGCGCAGGGACTAGGGGTGTTTGTCCTGGTCGCCGCCGTCGGGGTGGCGGGATGGTTTGGGTTCGGGGCGTTGTTGTCTCACGGCGATGATTCCGGTGGTGGGGTGCCTAGCGGGCCTAGGTCGACGCATTCGGTGAGCGCTACCCCCACGGGGGCGCCGCCGCTGCCGGCTGCCGCGCGGGAGGAAACCGAGACCGGCGCCGAAGCCTTCGCCAAGTACTACATAGAAATCGACAACTACGTAATCAATGCTCGTGATCTCAAGCCAGAGGAAGAACTTTTCGATCCAGATGAATGTAGCCGATGCAAATCAATTGTTGACGCATATAGAAAAAGCTTAGATAAGGGAGAATATATTCAAGGAGGCAATTATACGGTTACCTCTTCTAAAGCTATAAAAGTCAAAGAAAAAATTTACTTGGTGACGGTCAAATATGATAGAGATCCTGTTCAATTATTCAATAAAAATGGCCAGAAAGTCGGCGGCTTAGTTGCTGCTATACAAGGCCAAGAAGCGCTAGTCACCCTAAACTATAGGGAGGGCAGATGGCGCGTATCGGCTTTCGATCAGCGTTAGTCTTCCTAGTTACATCGACGCTATTTTGCCTGTTCTTATATACGCCGAAAGATTTTGCATTAGCGGACGATTGCGACGGTTCAGGAAGTATCAGTCAGGGCAAAGTACAAGTGGGGGCTAAGTGTGAGCAGCCGGGTCGTTCTGGTTCGCGTTCTGGTGGTCCGGTGAAGGATGTTGCTGATTATTTCAATTTGTGTGCTATCGGTCCTACTGGTTGCGGGATGATGGATTGTCCGGCGGGTCAGGTGCCGTATGCGCGGTTGGATAAGCCTGACGGCACGAATTACACCAAGGGGCATCTGTATTGTGCGGCCCCTTCGCGGGGGGATGTTGCTGGTCGGGCGTTGGTGGAGTTTCGTCAGTACAGGCCGGTGGTGCCTGCGGCCACGGTTGAGCCGGGTGGGTGGGCGTTGACGAATTATCCGTCGGTGTTTTCCTCTACTG
>DATATO010000207.1:0-2357 GCA_036268755.1 Mycobacteriales bacterium
CCTTGTTGCCGACGCCTCGGGCATTCGCCAGGTGCAGGTCCTCGTGGCGGAGGACGCCGACGGCGAGCGCATTGACGAGCGGGTTGGCCTGGTAAACGGAATCGAAGTAGGTCTCGCCGCCGATGTTGGGCAGGCCGAGACAATTGCCGTAGAAGCTGATGCCCGAGACGACGCCGTGCACGACGCGCGCCGTATCCGGATCGTCGATATCGCCGAACCGCAGGGCATCCATGACCGCAACCGGGCGCGCCCCCATCGAGATGATGTCGCGCACGATGCCACCGACGCCCGTGGCGGCGCCCTGGAACGGCTCGATGTAGCTCGGGTGGTTGTGACTTTCGATCTTGAAGGTGACGGCCCAGCCGTTGCCGACATCCACCACACCCGCGTTCTCGCCCATGCCGACCATGAGGTTCTTGCGCATCTTCTCGGTGGTCTTGGTGCCGAACTGGCGCAGGTATGGCTTGCTCGACTTGTACGAGCAATGCTCGCTCCACATGACCGAGTACATGGCGAGTTCGCCACTCGTCGGTCGGCGCCCGAGGATCTCGCGAATGCTCGCGTACTCGTCCGCCTTCAGCCCGAGGGCCGCGTACGGCTGCACTTTCTCCGGTGTTGCAGCTGCGTTCGCGACGGTGTCAGCGGAGAAGGCTTGCGGTGTCGTCACGTGGCGAGATGCTCCTGGATCGAGGGCGATAACTAATTCTAACTTGGCGATCTCCGCGCTCAGCTGACCTGCTAGTTATCCCGGGTCGGGTAGTAGCCAGTCGCACAGATTGAGTAAGTCAACCCGTTCGGAGCAAGTTGCGTGAGGTTCGGAATTGCGAAATCCGTCGTGCCGTTGCCACCGAACTGAGTGCCGAGGAGCGTGTAGAGCGCCGGGTATTCATTGATCGACAGGAGGCGGCCGTTGGCGACCAAACCGTTGCTGACATTGCCGGCGGTGAGAAGAACCTCTCCGGTTGTACACCCTGCCTGGCTCGTCCCATCCGCCGTGCCCAAATTGGGGTTGGTACCGAACTGTTCGGAAAAGGTGTTGTCACCTGGCGTGCCGGCGGGACCTCGCGCGCCCGTGAGTCCCGTGCTCCCGGTGGCGCCAGCAGGCCCCTGGGGCCCGGCTGTGCCCTGCGGTCCGGCATCTCCCTGTGGCCCGGCGTCCCCCTGGGGGCCGGCGTCTCCCTGAGGGCCAGGCGCCCCAGTTTCTCCGATCTCTCCGGCCGCTGCGATCTGTACCCAGTAGCTGGACACGGGAGAGGGGACCTGCCCGATGCTCGAACTGACGGCAACGTACGCACCGCCCTGGTAGGTCACGACCGAGGCCGGCGGCCCGGGAGCGTAGGTACCGGTTGGTTGCCAGGTGGTAACCGCTGACCATGCGGCCAGCCCGGTCGCGCCTGTGGCTCCCACGGGTCCGGTGTTTCCGGTTGGTCCGGCCGGCCCGGTGTTGCCCGCTACTCCTGCCGGGCCCGTGGCTCCTGTTGGCCCAGTTCCATCCGCCGAACCCGTGTCGCCCTTTGGCCCTGCGGCGCCGACCCCTCCAGTCGCGCCAGCGGCACCGGTCGCGCCTTTTGCGCCCGAGGGACCCGTCTTGCCATTCTTCGCCGCGGTGGTTTGCCATACGACGGGAATGAGGCCGACCCCGCAGGTCTGGCTCGGGGAGATCAGAGTGAGCGATTTGGTGCTCACGTCGACACACCCCAGATGCTCATTGGCGGTGGTTGCGGTCTTCGCAACTGTCAGTGCGGAGGCTCCCCAGCCGGCGAGCGCTCCGGCGACAAGGGAAATCCCGATCAGCGTCGCAATGAGGGGAACAGGTGGGCGGCCGGTCGAAGCCATGGTCATAGGAGGATCCTTGCGTCGAGTCGAACTGGTTCACGATCGGCCAAAGACCGACCCGCGGCTATCTCAAAGAGTCGCGCTCGCCGCCACAGACCAGCCGATCCCCCTGTAGCACTAGGCTAACTGCCCGATGGCGGAGTCGACGATCGTATTAGGCGGCGAGGGGTATTCGACCGATCTGATCCTGGCACTGGTCCGCGCGACCGACGCGGCTGCCGTGGCCGCGAGGTCGCAGTGGGCGCATCACGATAAGGATGGCGCCGACGAAGCTGCCGTGGCCGCGATGCGTTCCGTGCTGCTTTACGCTCCATTCGACGGCACTGTTGTCATCGGCGAAGGTGAAAAGGATGCCGCCCCGATGCTCGCGAACGGCGAGCGGCTTGGAGCCGGCGGCCGCGCGTACGACATCGCGGTCGATCCGCTGGACGGCACTCGTCTCGTTGCAGAAGGACTGCCCGGTTCGATTGCCGTGATCGCACTCGCCCCGAGCGGCACCATGTTCGATCCCGTCGACGTGT
>DATATO010000208.1:0-8798 GCA_036268755.1 Mycobacteriales bacterium
CGGGACTCATTCGGCAAGTTACTCGGCGCCGGACTTTCTTTCGCGATCGCTTTGCAGGTATTCGTTATCGTCGGTGGGGTAACTAAGCTCATACCGCTTACCGGACTCACGACTCCCCTGTTGTCATATGGGGGTTCGTCGTTGGTCGCCAACTGGTGCCTAATAGCCCTCATGATCCGGCTATCTGACTCGGCACGTAAGCCCCCCGCGAGGCGCCCAGCGGTGTTGCAACTGCGCCACGCTCCTACAGAGGTGATTCACCGGTGAATGCCCCGCTTCGGCGGCTCTCCATCGCGATGCTGCTGCTCTTTGGACTGCTCCTGGGTAACCTCACCTGGGTGCAGTTCGTCAAGGGCGACGAATTGCGCGACGATCCGCGCAACCAACGCGTCCTGCTGGACGAGTATGCCCGGCAGCGCGGTGCCATCGTGGTAGACGGCTCGGCTATCGCCTCGGCGACTATGACCAACGACCGGCTGAAGTTCCTGCGCCGCTATCCGTCGGCGGAAACCTATGCGCATGTGACGGGCTACAAGTCTCCCGAGTACGGCGAGTCGGGCGTGGAACAGTCCGAGGACCCGCTGCTGTCCGGCCACGACGACCGGCTCTTTGTACGGCAGCTCTCGGACATGGTGACCGGCCGCAAGCCCAAGGGCGGCAACGTCGTGCTCACGCTCGACCCATCAGTACAACAGGCGACCTACGACGCCATGAAGGGCCGCAAGGGCGCGGCCGTGTCGCTGGACCCCCAGACCGGGGAGGTGCTGTCCATGGTTTCCATGCCCAGCTATGACCCCAACCTCCTGGCCAGCCACGATCAGCCAACGCGGGAAAAGACGTGGAAGCAGTTAACGACAGACAATTCCAATCCCATGCTGAACCGAGCGATCAACCAGACGTATCCTCCGGGTTCCACGTTCAAGGTGATCGTCTCGGCCGCCGCAATGCGGGACGGTTACAACTCGCAGACCAAGGTTCCCTCGCAGCGCAGCTTTACGCCCGATCAGACGACGGCAACCATCCAGAACTTCCATGGCAGCAGCTGTGGCGGCGATCAGATCACTCTGGAACAGGCACTGACAGTGTCCTGCAACACCGCCTACGCACAGCTGGCCGTCCAGATCGGCCGGGACCGGCTTCGTGACGAGGCGCGCGATTTCGGCTTCGACTACACCGACCTTTCCTGCCCCACCAAGGTGTCGGCCTCCCGAACGGGAACGATGGACGATCCGCCAAAGCTAGCGCAGTCGGGAATCGGCCAACGTGACGTCCGAATGACACCGCTACAGGGGGCGATGATCGCTTCCGCTGTCGCCAACAACGGGTCGCTTATGCGGCCCTACTTGGTCAGCGAGGTACAGGCGCCAGACTTTGCGGTACTTGATAAGACCCGGCCCAGCGAGTTCAGCAAGCCCATGAACGCCGACAACGCCCGCGACCTGCAGACCATGATGCGCAGCGTCGTGGAGAACGGCACCGGCAAGACCGCCCGCATCAGTGGAGTCGAGGTCGGCGGTAAAACTGGTACCGCGGAAGACGGCGACGACAGGCAAGATCACGAATGGTTCATCGGCTACGCCATTTCCGGCGGCAAGCCCGTGGCCGCGGTGGCAGTGGTGCTGGAAAACGCCGGAACATCGAGCTCACAGTCGGCGGCTATCGCCGGCACTATGATGCGCTCGATCATCAACTCTCGGGGTAATCGATGATAGGTCTACATATGCAACAGCTATCGGCGCAACCTCGCAAGGGAGTTAGGAAGATATGACTCAGCCCCGGCTCCTCGGCGGGCGTTACGAGCTAGGTGAACTCCTGGGTTACGGCGGCATGGCCGAGGTGCATCGCGGCCGTGATCAGCGGCTGGGCCGCGACGTGGCCATCAAGGTGCTACGTGCGGACCTCGCGCGCGACGCCAACTTTCAGGCCCGCTTCCGCCGCGAGGCACAAAACGCCGCGGCGCTGAACCATCCGGCGATCGTGGCGGTGTACGACACGGGCGAGGAACGCCTGCCCGAGGGCACGCTGCCTTACATCGTCATGGAGTACGTGGAGGGCCGCACCCTGAAGGAGGTGCTGGTCGACGAGGGCAGGCTCATGCCGCAACGCGCACTCGAGATGGTGGCCGACGTGTGCTCCGCGCTGGAATTCAGCCACAAGCATGGCATCATCCACCGGGACATCAAGCCCGGCAATGTGATGTTGACGCAGTCCGGCTCGATCAAGGTCATGGACTTCGGTATTGCGCGCGCCATCAGCAACGCCACGGCGACGATGACCCAGACCTCGGCCGTAATCGGAACTGCACAGTACCTGTCGCCCGAGCAGGCCCGCGGTGAGTCCGTCGATGCCCGCTCGGATGTGTACTCCACCGGTTGCCTGCTGTACGAGTTGCTGGTGGGCGAACCGCCATTTACCGGCGATAACCCCGTGGCTGTGGCTTACCAGCACGTGCGCGAGGACCCCGTGCCCCCCAGCGAACACGATCACGAAATCAACGGATCGATGGACGCCGTCGTGCTCAAGGCGATGGCCAAGAACCCGGCCAATCGCTATCAAAGCGCGGGCGAGATGCGAACCGACCTGCTGCGTGCCGCCGCCGGTCGCGCCGTCGGGGCTCCGGCCGTGATGTCGGCGGCTGAGCGCACGGCCGTGCTACCACGCAGCAACCGGCCAGTGGCGGCGGAACCTCTCGAGGAGGAACCGCGTTCCAAGAAGGCGGTGACCTGGGCGCTGGTGGCGCTCGGTCTGATTGCGATTTTTGTCGTCGCCGTGTTCCTGACCAAGACGGTGCTCGGCGGCGACCAGCATAAGGTCAGTGTGCCCAATGTTAAGGGAAAGACGCAGGCAGAAGCTGTCAAGACGCTGGAAAACAAGCAGTTCAAGTACAAAATCAAGCCGGTCACCAGCACAACCGAAAACAAGGGACGGGTGACCGACCAGACGCCTGAAGGTAGTGAGGAGGCCGCGCGAGGTAGCGAGGTGCAAATCGAGGTTGGACAGGGACCGAGAATGTTTGCGGTGCCGGACCTGGACGACTCGGACCGGACCTCGGTGCAGCAGCTACTCACCGTGGCGCACCTGCAGGCTAATTTCATTCAGGTAGACAGTTCCGAGCAATTGGACAAGGTGATCAGCTACAACCCGGGTAAGGGCACCCAGGTGCCGGAAAACAGTACGGTGGAGGTGAAGGTCTCCAAGGGGAATCTGAAGAAAATGCCGGACCTGTCCGGCCGGACGGTCGAAAGCGCGATAGCAGCACTGCGGGACGCGGGCTTTACTGCCACGCCAACGACAGCAGAGGTGGATAGCACCAAAACACCGGGAACCGTCGTGGGACAGACGCCGAAAGCGAATAGCGATCAGCAACCGAACGTGCCGATCCAGCTGCAGGTGGCTAAGCAGCCCGACGACGGCGAGCCCACGGACACGCCCAGCATGCCCACAGGTACGACGCCGACCATAACCGTCCCGGGCGGCAGAGACTAGCCGAGCGGCTCCCAACGGCATTTTGTGACTAAACGTCGGCGGCGTTTAGTCACAAAATGCCGAGGAGTGACCGTCACACACCTCATTTGCCGGACGTTCTAAGCCGCATAGGCGGAGAGCCTGCGAGACTCGGTGGCGGCCACAAGGGCGGCCGCCCAGCCGCGGGCGGTGCGGTTGCCGCATGCCTCAAGCCAGTTTGCCAGCAACGCGTGGCCGTGCTGAGTCAACACCGACTCGGGATGAAATTGAACGCCCTCGAGCGGGAGCCGACGATGACGCATCGCCATAACCACACCCGACTCGGAGCGGGCCGTAATCTCGATATCGTCACCAAGGGTTTCTTCCTCTACCGCAAGCGAGTGGTAGCGGGTGGCCGTGAACGGATTAGGTAGGCCAGCCAGAACACCAACATCGGTATGGTGCACCTGGCTGGTCTTTCCGTGTAACAGCTCCGGAGCACGACGCACGGTGGCACCGACGGCGACCCCCAAGGCTTGATGCCCCAGGCAAACGCCCAACATGGGGAGCTGCCATGCTTCCCGCACCGCCCGATCTAGAAGCTCGACGCAGATGCCCGCGCGTTCGGGAGTTCCCGGTCCCGGTGACAGCAGCACGCCGTCGATGCATGCGCCGTCGAGCTCGCCCCGAGCGATTTCCGCAACGACCACCTCGTCGTTTCGGCGCACCACGCACTCGGCGCCGAGCTGACCCAGGTATTGCACGATGTTGTACACGAACGAGTCGTAGTTATCGATGACCGCGATGCGGGTAGCTCGTACCTCGTCGCGCTGTTCACTCGGTCTCATCTCTGCCTTTCTCGCACCGATCCCGGACGCCTCTAAGCCACCGTGACGTCACCGAACGGGAGCCAACCCTCGGCCCACGGAAAGATGACAAACCACAACAGCGCGATGAAACCGATGACAAGCAAGGCAAAGCATAGCGACTTCACCGCGGTATTGCCTGGAAGCTTTCCCCAGATCCAGCCGTACATCGCTAAGTCCCCAGTTCCGGTGGGCTTCCCCGTGACTTCAGTGTGGACCCGGTCAGCTCGGCATGGATAATCATTCGCTGATAGTTATCCCACTTCGGATTGCATGTGGTGAGCGTCAGCAGCTTGCGGGTCGGGGCGAGCCCCGGATGATCCGGGTTGGGATCGACCACGCCCACCTGTTTAGGGCTCACAATCTGCGTCGAATAGACCTTGTACACGTACCAGTTCTTCTTGGTCTCCACGATGATGGAGTCTCCATTGGAGAGCTTGTCCAGATCCCAAAATATGGCCGGCGTGCGATGTCCGGCCACCGAGAAGTTGCCCAGCTCACCAGGCATCGCGCTGCCGGTGTAGTGACCGGGGGCGTGCCTAATGTCCTTGAGCGTGGTGCCCTCGACTACCACCCAGTCCTTTCCGAGTACGGGGATGTGTAGGCGGGCGATCCCCTGACCGGGAATCGGATCGTCTGGGAGCGCGGAATTCCACTTCTTGTCCAGGGCGTTTGTCAATTTGCCCTGTGCCGCATTGATCTCCCAGGTTTTTCCGTAGATCTCGTACCCGGCGAACAGCATCACGATGAGCCCTATCGTGATCAGCGCCTCGCCCGAGATCCGGATTATCCGACTTGACATCGGCTCCGCGAACTCTGGAGCGGGATGGGACGTGGTGCGGGGCTTTGAGACACCGGTTCGCCGATGCGCGCCCGCTCGGTTGCGATCCCGATCTAAAGTGCGGTCTCGGTCGGCAGTACTCCTCGATCGCGGTACACCCGATACCGGAGCCTCATGCCCCGTCTGGGGCCGCGGGCGGGGCATGGGCTTGGTGGGTAACACCTCCGGCGACCTCGGCGCCCGAGAATCCACCGCGGCATGGGCGACGGTACCGCTGACAGGCCGAATGGCCGCGGGGCTAATGGGCCGCACGGACGCCGCCCCTCGGGCCGGACGCGGCGGCAGCGAAGTGGCCGGGGCATTACCGGCACCACTCACCGGCCGAAGAGCCGCTACGACAGTAAGCTCCGCAGGATTTACCGACGGCACGGAGGCACTGCCTCGCGATGTGGCCTTGCCGAGGTGCTTACTCACCGCGTCTACGGTGACCGAATCGCTCATGCCAGGCCAACGCTTATCCCAGACGAAGGACTCGGTTTCGGTGACCTTTGGCTGGCGATCGAGCTGCTGCGGGCCGACCGCCCGGGCTCGGCCCCGAGGGACGGGACGAGGTGTCTGTCCGGGATAGGCGGCCGCCGCCGGCGGCACGGATATACGCGCACGCCTCTGCTCATCCGGATGGGGGTTAGGCTGCGATCTGGGGGACGGTGCGGACGAATGCTGCCGGGCGTTAGGCGGTGCCGCGACGGAGGCTGGACTGGGAAGGAACGGGTTCGGGGACGGCTTGGCGGTCGCTCTACCGCGAGGTGAGGGAGAGGGACGAGTCAAGGTTGCCGAGGGGGCTGCCGCTCTGGGCGCGCTCGCGTCGCGGTCCGCGCCAGCATCGTGTGCCCGTCGGGTAATCAATTCGCGCAGCTCGTCGAGCCACACGTCTCCGTTAGGATTTTGCTGTGACTCTTCCGGTCGGGAAACCACTAAACCGTCTCACCTCCTCAACCGACGCGACCACGCTACCCATCTTTGCGTGCCATTCATAATCCCGCTGACCCATTACGACCATTCGGCTGGTGATTTCACACATAGGTGGGGGGTCTGCGCGGGCTCGGTAGCCTGCCAGCAGTACCTCCGCTAGCAGTGTTCAGGCTATAAGTTGTCCGCAAACAGGTCCTCGAAACGAGGAGAGGTCCCTAAGCCGCTAATGTGCTGAGTTGAACCTCCGTCGCAGCGGCGACGCACATTAGCGCCACGGCGTGGAAACAGCAACAGGAGTGGACAGTGCCTAAGTCTCGCGTGCGCAAGAAGAAGGTGTATACGCCGCCCACCCAGACAATCTCGGGCGGAACAACGAGTGCAAAGAAGCGGCGCCCCAGCTCAGCCTGGCTACCGGGCACGGCGCTTGGCCTGGCCGTTTTGGGCATGGTGTGGCTGGTGGTGTACTACCTGTCCAAAGGATCGCTACCGATTGCCGATGCCGCAAAGCTCAACATCGGCGTCGGATTTGGCTGCATTGTCGCCTCGTTGTTTCTGTTCACGCGATGGCGCTGAGCACATTACTCATCGGAACGAAAGTAGCCGGACTGGTACAGCCTCATGACCTGCGATAGGGCTACTTTCGGCTGACTTAGTAACGATCGACTCAGTATCCACAACCACAGTGGGCGTGGGTAGCGTGCTAGCGGAGTTACTATCCGACACTAGGTGCGTGACAGGGAAAAATACATTTGTGTAGTTATCCTCAGCAGTTTTCCACATTGTGGATAACTATTGAACTCCCCAAATTCCGTAGTGGGCGATGCGTGCTGCCGTAAGCCCGGCCAGAGCAATGACGATGAGAGCCACGCCTGCCACCTGTGTCGGTACCCGGCGCCTTCCGGACGGCACATGCGCGAACAGCGCGCCAAGTACCCCTCCCGTCGCCGCACCCGCGATATGCGCCAAGACACTGATGTTGGCAAGAAAAAACCCCAAAAACAGGTTCAAGGCAAGCAAGGTCACGATGGGCCGAACATCAATTTTCATCTTGCGGAAAAAGAAGAAGAGCGCCGCCATGAGACCGAAGATGCACCCCGAGGCACCAATCGGATAGGTGTTCGGCCCGCGAAACATGAACTCCGCGACGGTTCCGCCGAGCCCCGACACCACATACAGCCCGAGATAACGCCATCTGCCCAGCAGATATTCGCAATGCTGGCCGATCAACCACAGCCCGTACATGTTGAGCGCGAGATGTATGACGCCATAGTGCAGAAACATCGCGGTGGCCAGGCGCCACACCTCGCCGGAGGCGATACCGCCGGAAAGCTGCCCATTGTAGGAGATCGCCGGCAACGCGGCGCCCCACTGCGTCAGGTCTGTGAGGCCGCCGGCGAGGATGAGTCGACCCAGCTGGTCCCCTTGGACCTCGCCCCGCAACAAGGCTACGGCGATGCCTGTCAACCACACGGCAACGTTGACCGCAATGAGCAGCCTGGTAACCAGCCCCTCTCGTCCCTTGGTGTCGGCGGTCCCACCGAACGCGGTAACGGTCGCAGCCGAGGTTTTCCGACCTTCCCGGACGCATTCCGGGCACTGAAAACCGACCGACGCCGCAATCATGCAGTCCGGACAAATATGTCGTTCACACCGGACGCAGCTGACCCACGTCTCGCGACCCGGGTGACGGAAACACACCGGGACGGTCTGCTCGGAGCCGCCGGGTGAAGACGTTAGGGCGTTCACATGCGCTCCTTACTAGGACCTGTCCTAGAGCCCACCGGCAACACCGAGTAAACCCACTACTTGAAGTTATTGCGCCGCGCGCTCCACCGTCACCGATTCGATGGTGACGTCCTTCTCCGGGCGGTCACCGGAGCCGGTCGGCAGCGCGGCGATGTCGTCCACCACCTTACGGCTGGCGTCGTCTGCGACCTCGCCGAAAATTGTGTGCTTGTTGGTGAGCCACGTGGTGGCCGACACCGTGATGAAGAACTGCGAGCCGTTGGTGTTAGGGCCCGAGTTGGCCATGGCAAGCAGATACGGCTTAGTGAAGGCGAGATCGGGGTGGAATTCGTCCGCGAACTGATATCCGGGGCCGCCGCGGCCAGTTCCAGTCGGGTCGCCGCCCTGCAACATGAAGCCGTCAATGACCCGGTGGAAGATGGTGCCGTCGTAAAAGTTCTTGTCGTCAGCCAACTCCACAAAGTTGCCAACAGTCTTGGGCGCTTTATTGCTGAACAACTGCAACTTTATTGGGCCGTAGTTGGTGTTCAGCGTTGCGTAATCGGTGTCGGTCAAGACATTATCCTTTCATCATAAATTCACTACCATGCTCGACATATGAGGCTCGCGAACGCCAGATACGTGCAGCCTGTCGCCGCAGCACATATGACAACTATTGGAGCCGACTTGGTAAAATCTGTCCGGACCCATCCTGCCACGGTGGTTTAATGCGGCCGGACAGGGCAGGATGTAGCAGGTAAAGGATGCATGCCGGGCTCTCGACCTGGCCACATCACAGGTAAAGTCGGCGCTTACGCGCCGCGAGGGGGAGATACATTCATGTTCCGCCGGAAGATAAGCCGTTCTGAAGAGATAAACGGAGAACTCTCGGCCGGCGTAAGTCACCTGCGCAATGCCGCCAGTGGTGCCGCCGAGGTCGCAAAGGAAAAGCTGGGAGAGGTCCGCGAGACGCTAAGCGAAAGAGCGCAGCAGGCCAAGGAGAACTTGGG